>CALMVQ010000001.1 GCA_937873135.1 uncultured Scytonema sp.
CCCCTGCTCCCCCTGCATCCCCTGCTCAAGAACTGCTTGCCTAAATGTATCAACTTTAAAGTGAAACGGTATCAGGGGGTTCTGTGTAGGGTATGGCTGTTCGTCCTTACAAACGGTGTGTAAATTCTCAATCTTAGTCATACTCTTCTAAAGTTGATCGCAAGGCTTGTAATTGACAAAGAGGATAAAATTGAGATATCAGTTATGTTTCAAGGGTAAGTGTCAGGGAAAGTTGAATGGCTAAAGATCGCTTTCACTATGCAGTCAGAAATGCTTTAGAAAAAGAAGGGTGGACAATTACCGCTGATCCATATGAAATGAGTGTTGGGGATGTAGACTTTGAAATCGACTTGGCAGCAGAGATGTTAGCTGCCGAACGAGCAGGGGAAAAAATTGCCGTAGAAATCAAGAGTTTCATTGGACGCTCAAATGTCTCTGACTTCCACACTGCCCTTGGACAATTTATCAACTACCAATTCGCGCTTGAAGAATTTGAACCGCAACGAAAACTTTATCTTGCAGTACCTGAGTCAATTTATAACTCATTCTTCCAACGTCGTTTCACAAGGTCAGTCATTGAACGAACCCAAATTCGCTTAGTGGTTTACAATGAAAAACAGGAGGTTATCGTCCAATGGCTGTAGAGCAATATCGTCAAATCATCCAACAGCTAATTTTAGAACGGGCACAGAGGCGATCTGCGCTTCGCAGCAGCGCTTCGCTATCGCCGCAAGAGGAAATCGAGACACAAGCCATTTTAGATACTGAGCGCGATCACTACCTCTTGCTACACACTGGCTGGCGCGATAATCGCCGAACGCATGGATGCAGCCTGCATCTCGATATTAAAGACGGTAAAATCTGGATTCAGCATGATGGAACCGAAGTCGGCATTGCTACACAACTCCTCGAACTTGGTGTGCCTTCATCTGATATCGTATTAGCGTTTCACTCACCTTACATGCGTCAATTTACTGAGTTCGCTACTCATTGAGCTGTAGCCTTTTTCAGGGAAGCCAGTGCCGTTAAGGTTAACCGAGCAGTATTAACTCTAAGCCTATCGTTGTCCCTAACCTTCGCATCTAGCATATAATAGTCAATTTGTACAGTCCAAAATATCATCTCCGTTTAATTACTTATACAGCAGTTTTCCGGTCAATCAACTACACCGTAGGGACGAAAAACCGTTCGCCCTTACCAAGGATTGTGGTTATGGATGAAAAACGCAGCAAATAAAAAATAGGCTCGTAGTTGCGCATAAGCGCACTTGACAGTATTAGAGCGCTGAAGCGCAACAACAAAAAAAAAAAAAAGTGTTCATCCGGACATAGTAGACATAAATTCTCAATTTCGTGCAATACGTATTTCTAGACGCGCCATATCCTGTATACACATTTATTTTTTAAATATGTCTGTGCTCCAAATGAATCAAAATATCACTGCATGTCCGTCAAATCACCCATAATTACTGAAACCCTCTGAACTGTTGACGATGATTTAAGTCGGGGTGGATCTAGCGAAGCTGTCACCAGGGGCAAGATAAGCTGAAAACTTT
>CALMVQ010000002.1 GCA_937873135.1 uncultured Scytonema sp.
ATTCGCGAGATAGCATCGCGAATAATGTGTTTCTGCCAAATTGGGATGCTCCCATATTCCTCGGCGGTTGTTTTTTCAATCTGCTGATGATATAGCTCTTGAGAATCGTTACAAAGTAATTCTTGAATAAAAGCTTTAAATTTTTTGACTGTTGGAAAAGTAACACTGTTCTTAGTAAAAATCACTGCTGTGACTTGCTCGGTATCTTCAGGAAAACGTATACCAAACTTAACTTTACAGTGCTTGCTTTCTTCGTTAAATTTCATAGCATTTTCTAAAAGTTCGTTACCAACATAACTTACAGTGTTTTTAATCGCTGTCATGCGTTCCTTACTCAGTTCATCAGGCAGAAAAGTTAAAAAATAGTCAGAAACAAAGTCAGCAGATATACGGATGTTACTCCATTGTTGTTGAATTGACTGAGAAGAGGTGAAACTCAGTTCTAAAGAATTATGTTCTATGGGAAACTCCTCGATAAATTCTCCGAAAATGTGACTCATCTTTGTAACTTACTCGCAATAAGGCTTTTTCATTCTTCCGCAATCGGTTTTGTTCAAAGCGTTCAGGAGATCGAGCAGAGCCAAAATGTCAGCAAATCATCTCCGGAAAAAACCCAATCTTTTCCTTTTATTGGGCTTCAGCTTAACCTCCTCAAATAACAATTCCTCTTCAAATGGTTCTTCCTCCTCTGCTAGTTCTTTTTCCGATGATTCTTGGTGATCAAATATTTCCTGATTTTCAATTTCTTTTTGTTTGATAACAACTAAAGTAATGTCATCAAAAACCTTTTGTGTGCCAATAAATTGTTTAACATCATGAATAATCGCACTCTTAATTTGTTCGGCTGAATCATGCCAGTTTTGACTAATAACTTCGCAGAATCGCTCAATTCCATACTGAGCTTTCTCAATATTGTAGGCTTCCGGAATTCCATCGGTATAAAGGACAACTCCATCCCCTGAATTTAATTGGATAATCGTATGGTTAATAAAATCACTAATTTCCTCCTCTAACCCAATAGGGAACCCTAGATCCATCGTGTTAACGCGTTCAATATCACCCCCATTACGCACTACAATTGTCTCCTCATGCTGACCACTAATGCTGATTTTGCCTTTTGAATAAGTAAGAACGACTAACGTTAAATTCTTCTCTGAATTCATCCGGCGAACATTTTTATAAATAGTGCGGTTAAGTGCATCTAAAAATTTAACTGGATCGAGTTCTCGAATTTCTTTCAGAGTACGGACTGCTGTTTGCGTCATGACCATCAAGATACCACTTTCCAATCCGTGTCCGGTGACATCACCGATCGCTATTGTGACAATGTCGTCTGTAGACAAAATATCATAGTAGTCGCCACCTACTTCGTCTGCAGGTTCCATGTAGCCTGCAATTTCTAAATCAACAATTGCTTCTAGTTCTTCCGATGTTGGCAGAATCATCCGTTGCATTTGGCGCAACATCTCCAATTCTTTACTCATGCGCAAATTTTCAGCTTGGAGAATGGCTTCTGCTTCGTTTCGCTTGAGAAGGTTGGCGTATGCTTTAGAATGGTAGCGAATGCGGGCGATCAGTTCTGCTTTGTCTGGAAGTTTTACGACATAATCGTTAGCACCTAATGCAAAAGCTTTTGCTTTGATGAGTGGTTCTTCTTTACTAGATAGAACGATCAGGGGAATGTCTTTTGTGGGAGCATTCTCGGCTCGCAAAAAGCGTACTAAGACAAGTCCCTCCATCTCTGGCATCACTAAGTCTTGTAAAATGATGGTTGGTTGACATGACTTAGCGACTTTGAGCGCTTGTGTGGGGTCACTACAGTAATGAAAGGTGATATCTTGTTCTGGAAGCAACATTCGCCGAACGGCTTCAGCAATCATTGGCTGATCGTCGATGAGCAAAACTGTAATTGGATCTTCTGCCATGTTTTAAAGAGGGAGTCGTTTTTTTTGGAGTGGGAAGAAGCCCGGTTTTTATGAATCGGTAAATTGGATTAAACAAACACAACTTATCTATTGCAAGATCAGAAATTTGAGAAATTAGGTTACGGGCAGAGGGTGCCTCAGTTGAAATAAAGACAGCTAAAATCTAAGTGTCAATCGCTTAGTTAAGGCTAGGGCAATTTCATCAATCGGCAGTATCTCCACTGCTGCATTTAAATCCACGGCTGCTTTGGGCATTCCATAAACTACACTAGTTGCTTTATTTTGAACGATTGTGTGCCATCCCCGAGTACGTAATAAACTTAGCCCTTCAGCGCCATCCCTGCCCATGCCTGTTAATAGCACGGCGGTTCCCCGACTGTTCCAGTGTTCGGCTATGCTTTTAAAAAATACATTAACTGAAGGACGATAAGGATAATCAAGAGGATCTTTTGTATATTTTAAACTTAAATTTGAGTGTAGAAACAGGTGATCGTTCGTGACAGCAATCAAGACTTTTCCAATTTCCGGGCGACACCCTACAGATGCCATGAGGACTGATAAGGGTGTCTGCTGATTCAACCATTCAACTAAACTGGGTGCAAACTGGGCATCAAGATGCTGGACAATCACCACTGCAGCACCAAAATTTGCGGGTAGGTGAGAAAGGATTTTGGCTAAAGCATTTGGTCCCCCAGTAGAAGAACCAATAGCCACTAATGGTGGAAGAGAGGATGTAAATGTCGAAGATTGAGTCGGGAGCGTCTGTATGGGAGTTTTGATTGTTGCATTTATAGTTGATTTTCCAATCAGTTTGCGAATCATCGCAATTTTATCTAACACTTCTCGGACAACCTCAGGGTTGCCGCTAGACCCTAAAACTGGTATACTGACTGCATCCAGCGCTCCACATCCTAATGCTTCAAAGACTTTACCTGCATTTTTACTGATATCTTCCGTCACTATGATGATAGCACAGTTCGAGTTTTTCATGATTTTGCGAGTTGCCTCAACTCCATCAATCACTGGCATGAGTAAACCCATCAAAATCAAGTCCGGAGTATCTTTGGCGCATTTGGCGATCGCTTCTGCACCGTCACGTGCTACCCAAGCTACTTGATCATCATTAGAATTCATCAGGATGCGTCGCAGTGTCTCTACTGCCATCATCGTGTCCCCTGCGATCGCCACTCTCATAAATTAATATCCCATAAAATCTACCAATCCATTAATCTAAAACTCCCGACACTTTTGCCAACTCTGCGTCTTTAGACCTGAGGTCTACTCGCTGTGCGGGGGGCTGACGTCTGCGTACTTCCTGATGGTTATCATGTCTGCACCTAGATGTATAACTTCAATTAATATTTAGCATAAAATGTCAACATTCAACCATCAACAGTCAGTCATCAGCTATCGTTCAGGATTTTTGTTGATTATAGATGACACAACTCGAGTTTTTACAACTCCTATATACGAACAATACTGATTGCTGGATACTTATCATAAAATTAAAATTGAATAATTACATTGTTGAATTACGGTCATTTTCTTGGCAACAACTATTTATAATTCTTATAAATAAAAAGTTAGAAAAGTTGCAAAAGTGCTTTGACGTTCAATATAAGTGTTTGTCAGGTGACAAGATAAAGTAAATTAGATCTATCGGCGCGCGGAAAAGAAAATTATTGATTAAGCTAATGGCGATTACCACAATAAAGTTCAGTGAGGATAGTAGTATCCTCAAAGCCTCAAAGCGTTGTTAGGTATGACGGCGGAGAAAGGTCGGAAAAATCAAACTCATATTTTTTGGAGAAACAAGAAGGAAAGTGATATTATCAATCAGGACTTCTGCAAAAACTGCTCTCAAGCTTAATTTATGGAACCGCTCCTGATCCAAGAACGCTCCTGTATTCAGAGAGTGTAAGATCGGCATATGAATAATAAAAAATTGCGGTAAATATTTATTGTATCTGAACTTTATGTTTCAATAACCTTTATTCGTTGAGATAGGCGGGAGAATCGGTGATTGTTTTTTGTGCATAAAGATATTGAAGATGGCAAATCAACTGAACTTACAAAGGCAATTATTAGGGAAAATGTCTACATTGATTTCCCTAGCTTTATTACTGATCGGTGTAGTTGCTTTGTCGTTTGGCTCGATCTTCGTCAAATGGAGCGAAGATGGACTCAGTTCTAATGCTACTGTATTTAATCGCCTTTGGCTGGCGGCTATAGCCTTTGGGTTGTGGCAGTTCGTCAAGGGGATATTAGAACGGCTTAAGAGCGACGAACCCGTACAAAAGCAGCCCTACACTCAGAAGGATGTGTGGCTATTGCTAAGTGCAGGAATTTGTTGGGCAGCCACCTTAGTATTGATAGCTTGGTCGCTAACTCAGACTAGCGTCGCCATCTCAACAGTCCTACACAATCTCTCCCCAATATTTACAAGTCTAGGAGCGTGGCTGTTATTCGGCCACGGCTTTAACCGTCAATTCCTCATTGGAGGAGCGATCGCTATTGGGGGAGCGATCACTCTGGAATTTGAGGAGCTGGCGATCGCCACGGTTCATGTCCAAGGAGGCATAGCGGCGATTGTCTCTGCGGTTTTCTTCGCTGTTTATCTGCTAATTGTCGAACAACTGCGAACCAAATTTGCTCCCATGATGATCCAGTTGTGGGTTTGTGGGATTTCCGCCCTAGCGATCTTACCCGTGCTTTTGTTAACTGGAGATCGACTTTTTCCCGTAACGCAAAGCGGATGGCTTTCCGTCCTAGCCCTAGCCTTCGTCTGCCAAGTTTTCGGTCACGGGATTTTAACCTATAGCCTTGACAAATTTTCCTCAGTGGTTGTTTCTTTAGCTCATTTGTTGGAGCCAGTTTTTAGCAGCATTTTTGCTCTTGTCATATTTTGGGAAAGATTAAGTTTCTCGAATTGGGTCGGTTTTGCAGTAGTGCTTACCGGTTTATATATAGCTGTATCTAGCTTTATTACTGTTGATTCCACACTTGATGAAGCAACAATAGTCGCTCATGACGTCAGTACCTGACCGGACTAGCAGGAAATTTCATCGATAGATGTAAACTTGTCTTAACTGCTGTAATATTTCTCCTTGCACTTCACTTTTGACTCGGTGACCACGCTGATATTGTTCCAACTTAATATTGTCAACATAGAATGTAACGATATAGTCCATAGTTGCGATTGTATTCGACTGACTTATTCCCTCTGTCCAAGCTTTCGGATCTTGCCACAAGTTTTCAGTAGTTTTGAATCGTTCACTGATCCATTTGACTAAATCGATTATGTAGTCATCTAGTTTTCTTTCATCAAAACTTGAGCGAGAAATTTTCTGATATATTTTATTGGCTCTAAGCTTCAGCAGATCAATCTTTTTCTCCCATTCTTCTTGTAAATTCTGGAGCTCATCCTCGGTCAAACTTGGGTCTTTTGACAAAGTTTTATACCAGTTTCTTACTGAAGCAATGAGTGTAGATTCCATCTCTTGTGATTCTTCTAGCCGTGACAGACGCCGCTTCTCTTGACGCTCTGTAACGACCTCTAAACCAATCATATTGACAATATCTAAGTAATAAATTTTAATTTTTCTGGTTTCCTCTACCTCTAATCCACCCTTTTCGAGAATTTGGATTTTATCGGCCAAATCTGTCAAATTTTTATTGATTTTTTCCAGCTGCCTGTTGACACTTTTTTCGACTAACAGACGCTCTCGACCAATATCTTTCTTAACTTTTTTTTGGGTTTTCTTGTAATTCGGTAAAGTTCTCTGTGTTTTGATAATATCTATCCAGCAGTTGAAGCTTTTCATCAATGTTTCCTAATGTGTCTGGATGTGCCAGGATAACTTCTCTGATGATTTTGATCGCTTTATCTGGCTCAGTGTCGGCTCTCAGGGGTAGATGAAGTGAATAATAGTAGTGAGGTGCGGGACGACTCAGGTTGATGATCTTTTGACTTTCCAGAGTCCCGTTCGGAATAAACAATTCGCAATGCGTATCAACGATGAACAAGCTAGTTAACCGGATCCCAACTTTTTTTATAACAGCAGTCGTGCCATCTGGCAGGGCAACGACATCACCAAATTGAAAGGGTGAAGTTTTAGTCGAGTTGGGATTGAGGTAATATCAAGCCTGTAATTGGCGATCGCTATCGCTAACGAGACATGGATACTTTGCGCTTTTGATAGAGAAATATTTTCAGTGTAGCTCAAACGAGGAGACACATCAAGGAACTTCTAGATCGCGATCGCCCTGCTCCGGACATGCTCTAAAATGAAAAAGTTTAAATCTAACAATAATGTTGTCTATTCATGCAAGTATCATGTTGTTTGGACACCCAAATATCGTCGTCCTGTATTGGAAGACGGGGTTGATGTAAGACTTAAAGAGCTTTTAGCTCAGATAGCTAAAGAGACTCAGGTTGACATCATTGAAGTCGAGGTCATGCCAGATCACGTTCACTTATTGATTAAAGCCAGGGGCTTGCGCCCTATGATTACGGTCAAAATGTTGACTGTTGACTGTAAGTTCATTACATTTAAGTAAGAAAAACTATTAAAAGTAAGGCAAAATTATGTCTATTGCCACAATTACCAGTAAAGGTCAGACAACTATTCCGAAAGAAATTCGCGACAAACTCAACCTGCGTCCAGGCGATCGCATCAGTTTTATTGTCGAAGCAGATGGTAAAGTATATATACAACCACTGAATCTCCATGTTGAAGAATTGTCTGGCATCCTCTACAAATCAGTTCGGGAAGTAGTTTCTATCGAACAGATGAATGAAGCAATTGAACAAAGTGGTGGTAAGTTTTCATGAACGGGCTGGATACCAATGTGTTAGTTCGCTATTTGGTTCAAGATGACATAGAACAGTGGAAATTGGCGGAGGAGTATATTAAAGATGTCAAAGCAAAAAATGATACCTGCTTTATTAACAATATCGTTTTATGCGAACTCGTTTGGGTACTCAAAACATCTTATAAACTAAATAGAGATGAAATTATCGACGTTATAGAGAAAATACTTAGAGTAGATGCATTTGACTTTGAGAATAGGGAAGCTGCTTGGTGGTCAGTACAGCAGATGAAGAAGCATAAAGCAGATTTTTCGGATTTCTTGATTAAAAAAATAAATCAACAAGCAGGATGTGCTGAAACTGTTACTTTTGACGCAAAGTTACTCAGAGTCGAGGGAATTAGGTTACTTTCAACTTGAACACTATGAACGCAGATTTTTCTGTTGCTGATTCATAAACTTATCTCGGCAGACAGCCAATTATGCACGGACAACTGTGACGGAACGTCCGTTTTTTGTGGTTGTCAGTAGAGTTGTTAAGCGTTCTTCAATTGATGGTGCCTTAGAGCGGCGGTCGAAAATGATTAACCAACCAAAATTGACTCCTAAGCGTGCTAAATAAGAATCTAACTGTTCAAGACCATCTGCAAGAGGATCGCCCTTTTTATCGCGCCAAGCTTTTAATTCGATTCCTAATGTGACATTTCCATATATGAGACATAAATCCATGCGATCGCGCCCAATAGCATATTCGCGCTCCAGAGTTCCACCACCATTAACTACGCGATGCAAAAACGCCATGAGTACTAGATGGGGTGCGATCTCATGGTATGCTGCACTACCTAGTAATGGTTCACCGTGCTGACGCCAGAATTTTAAAAATGCTTGCAATAAGGCATCGGTATTTAACTCGCCACTTAGAGTTAACCAACTTGGTGCAATTTGAGGCAGAGAAGCCATCGGTGTCACCGTCAATACACGTGGTAACACCTCGCGGTAAATCGGATTCGCAATTGTCAATCCTCCAAGTGGGTCCATTTTACACAAACCCAAGTCGATGACAAACTGAATATCATCATTGGGCACATTCCCTAGTTCCAACCCTGCCAATATTGGCTCAATGATTGCCTGGACTCGCTTGTCTCGCAGTCTTTCAGCTAGCGAATCGAGATGGGTATCAAGGCGTGCTATCAATACTTCCTTGGCTTGGAAAATATGTTCTGGTGTAATTGCTACCGTTGTATCCCTCACCATCTCTTCGACAATTTCTTTAGCCAGTGCATTGACTAACCAAGGTTGTCCCTGAGTCAAATCAAACGCCATTGCTGTTGCTTCAGTGGTAAAAACTTGTCCCGTGTCTAAGGTATGTTGCTGGTATAGTTCTGCCACTTCGCTCTGATTAAAATCTCTCAACGTTAGGGAACGCACTTTAATATTGAACGGACTTGCCGTATTTAAGCGCTCACTGCCCCCACTCGCTACCTTATAGTCCCGGACATCGCGTAAGCCAATCAATCCTACAGACAACGGGAAGTTTTTGGGGCGAGAGCGATAACCATCCCGTAATTGCCGCAAAATTGATATCAGGGCTTGATCTTCAAGAGAGTCAATTTCATCAATAAACAAAACCAATAGTCGTGGCGAAGCTTGTGCCCAAGCACGAAGACTGGCTTGAATCCTCTGTCCTGGTTCCGCTTGATGCCAAGCAGGCGGTTGCAGATCTTGAGGTAACCAATCTGCAATTGTATCGCGCCACGCACCGAGAATCGCCAATTCTGCGGCTCCAGGGTCATGATTAAAAGGGCTTCCCACTTCTGCCGACACCATGACTGCCGTATACCGTCCACTTTTCGTTAATTGTTCCGCCAGCGCCAGCATTGCGGTTGTTTTACCCGTTTGCCGAGGCGCATGAATCACAAAATAGCTTTGTTGGGCAATCAACCTTTCTAAGTCTGGCAACCGACTGGTAGGCGACAGCATGTAGTGAATGTCAGCTTTACACGGCCCTGCGGTATTGAACCAACGTGACATGGATGATAAATTTTGGGAGCTACGAAGGATCTGCTATTAGTCTAGCTCATATAGCAGTCTCAAGATCCCCGACTTCTTAAAGAAGTCGGGGATCTCTGTCTTCGGATGGCACATTCTTTCAGCTATTGGTTTATATATCAAAATCATACGGGAGGATTTCCACCCCTCTCTTTTAAGGCTACGGTGTACACACAAGTCTCAGAATGTAACCTTTCACTTGGTTTCGTCGCCCTAGCTCCCAAAATTATGGCAATTCGTGGAGTTTCAAGTCCCCCAAGATTTGCGTATTTAGGGGGTTAGAAGAGTTGAAACGTATGCGGACAGGACTTGTGTGTACACCGTAGCTCTTTTAAGGAGGGGTGGAAATCCGACACTCAGGGTTTTCAGCCTGAGTGTCTCTTACCCAGCGCTCTATAAACTCACTGATACTTAAACCCTTCTGTTTAGCTAACTGTTGCAGCCTAACCCAACTAGAATCAGTTAGAGATATTCCGTGAACTTTCTTAATTTCATCATAAAATATAGGTTGATTTCTCAATCGTTTTTTTCCTTTCCTTGTTGACATGCGCGATATCTATCGAGTAAACTAAACCATGTTATTCAAATGCGGGAGGTGATGTCAATTGTTTAAGACAATTCCCATTAAAGCAAAGTTCACTGATGAAGAAAACGCTTTTTGGGTGGCTCAATGTGAACATGCAAATAGCTTGAAAAACTGTGCAATTTATCACACGCGTCAAATGCATTACACACGCTTACAAGAGATGGAAGATGCATATACAACTTATTGGCGTGGGGACGAATTACGCAGTGGGTGGAAAGCCTATAGATGCAATACTACTTATCCAGAATTGGATAAACATCTTAAGGATAATCCGCATTATAAAACGATGGCAGCCCAATCAGCCCAGCAGACACTTAAAACTGTTGGGGAGTCAATCACAAGTTATAACCAATTAGTACAGGCTTATTATCAAGGAGAAGTAGATAGACCTTCCTTGCCTCACGTAGTAACATCCGTTTAGAATCCCGGTTTTTTAAAGCCGGGAGAAGTCAAAATTAGTTAGTACCACCATACTCTCTAGAAAACGTCGTAGGGAGTATAAACTATCTTGAGGTGCTGTCATGGCTTCACCTTTTCTGGGAATGAACCCGTATTTAGAGAATCCGTTATTTTGGTCAGAAATTCATAATCTGCTGATAGCGGCTATTTTCCGGAAACTGAATCCTCAATTGCGTCCTAAATACAAAGTGGCGATTGAAAAGCGTGTCTACCAGACAACTGATGAAGATTATCTTTTGGTAGGCGTTACCGATGTTGCAGTGCAAAGTACACAAAAAACACTATTACCACAGATTGCAAGTATCGCTGTTGCATCACCATCAGTTGAAGCTATAACAGTAGATCTTACTATGCCTGAAACTGTCAAGGAAACTTACTTAGAAGTGCGAGATGTGATCACGCAAGAAGTGGTAACCGTCATTGAAATTCTTTCTCCAAAAAATAAGCGAGCAGGGGAAGGACGAAAGGCATACGTAAAAAAGCGGTTACAGGTGCTAGGGAGTTTTACGAATTTAGTTGAAATTGATTTACTGCGAGATGGTAAGCCAATTCAGCCAGTACAAACTGGAGTTCAAACTGACTATAGAATTTTGGTGAGCCGTGCTTTGAAACGTCCAAAAGCTGATTTATATGCATTTAATTTGCCTGATCGAATTCCTTTTCATCCCCTACCTTTACGTGACAGCGATCTGGAACCATTACTAGATTTACAAACATTAGTTAGTGAACTATACGATGAAGGTAATTATGATTTGGTGATTGACTACACTCAAGAACCTCTACCTCCATTGTCAAAAGAGAATGCTGCTTGGGTGGATAAAGTTTTAGTCGAGTTGGGATTGAGGTAATCAGGACTTACGCACTCTCATGCCTGAAACCTCGATCAGAACTAGCCCTTAAAAAGGGGAGAATTTAAAACCCACTTTTCGCACTTCGGCTTGTAATATACGTAGATTTCCAACATCTGGCTAATGGTGGTTAGATAACAATCACAAATTACCAATAATATTCAGTATCAATACTTAATTTTTTAATATTATTAGGAATTATTATTGAATATCAATATATTACATTTTGAAGTGCGGAATATGGGTTAAAAGCCCCCTTTTTAAGGGGGTTGGGGGATCTTTTCTGCGTAAGTCCTAGTAATATCAAGCCTGTAATTGGCGATCGCTATCGCTATCGCTAACGAAACATCATCAAGTACTTGCTAACTGAGTAAGGCGCTTCAAAATCCGAAGCACGTCATACAATTCGTTTCGAGGGTTTCGCATCAAAAATCCCTTTGATAAAGCATAAACAGGTAGATTCCTGTTAAATAATTTGATAAAAATGAATTCGCTACCAGTGACAATCATCCCAAAACATGGTTTTTCTGAGTGAGGACTACCTAACATGTAAGCAAGAATTTGTGCCAATCCTACTTCTATGGAAAATGAGACTTTTTTCGCCTCAATAATCATCAACCATAATTTATCTTTGAATACTAACGTATCAATTTTACCTTTAATAATTATATTTTCATCTGACACGGCAATATCTATAGACTCTTCTGATTTAACATAAAACGGTGATAAATAAAAATCTCCAATAAAAAGAATCGGGTCTAAAATCGCCATGCGGACGACATCTTCAAGTAAGGGTGGGTAGTTAAGAAGATTAAAATAACCAGCTTTTACCTTGTCTAAAAGTTGTTTATCTAAATTTGTAATTTCTGGTAAATTTTCTTGCCACTCATGAAAGAACTGGTCATCCAGAACTAACTGTAGACCAAACTTATCGATTAAAGTGCGTAAATCAACATCTCTGGCTTGAATTGTTTGCGTCATAATTTTAGGAATAAGTAGGTAATTTTACTAATATTAAAAACCAATCAAATCAACCACTGCATTCACCAACGAATCATCTTGGAAACTAGCTTTTGTTAAATAATAATTAGCCCCAGCAGCCAGACCTTGAATGCGGTCTTCTTCACGGTCTTTATAAGAGACTATAATGATGGGCATTGAATTAAATTTGGAATCGCTCTTAATCTTGGTAACTAACTCGATACCATTCATTCGCGGCATATCAATATCGCTCACTACTAAGTCATAGTGATTGGCGCTGACTGCGTGCCAACCCTCCATCCCATCCACAGCAACGTCTACCTGGTATCCTTTATTTTGGAGTAACTTCCGCTCCATTTCGCGTACGGTAATCGAGTCATCAACGACGAGAATGCTCTTGCGGGTATCTATCACAGCATTCTCCACTTGTCTACTAAAATCAGTTAACGAACGGTTATTTAGCAGATTGTCAATTGATCGCACGAGATCTGAAACATCGACGATCAAAATCGGAGATCCATCACCCATCAGCGCAGCAGCACTGATATCCTGAACTTTACCCATCCTAGTATCTAAAGGTCTGACGACCAGATCGCGTTCACCCAAAAATTGATCCACCACCAAGCCGTAATAATCTGATTGATCCCCAATCACGACAACAGACAATGCATCAGACGCAGATCGTGGTTCCTTCAACTCCAACACCTGATGGGCAGAAACCAAACCGATATTTTTGCGATCCATTGTAAAGTATGGTCGATTTTCCATTGAGAAAATTTGATTTCTATCTACTGTCACAATCTGGTCGATGCGTGCTAGAGGAAAGGCATAAGGTTCACCGGATATTTCTACCAGCAGGGTGCGAACAACGGACAGCGTTAGGGGTAACTGGAAGTGAAAAGTGGTGCCTTTCCCTGGCTGAGAGATTGCTCGTACAGTGCCACCGACTTCCTGAGCCATGCTTTTAGCAATGTCTAAACCGACACCGCGACCGGAAATTTCCGTGACTTGCTTTGCGGTGGAAAATCCAGGCAAAAACAGAAATTCCATCAGTTCGCTATCGTTGAGTTGCTCCGCGATTTCTGGTGTTGTCAGGTTTTTGCTAATTACTTTTTGCCGTAGCCACTCTGGGTTGATTCCCCTACCATCGTCGGTGATGGTAATTGATAGCATCCCGCCTCGGTGGACAGCTTCCAATTTCACAGTCCCTTCTACTGGTTTTCCAGCTTTCAACCGTTCTTCAGGAAGTTCAAGTCCATGATCTACAGAATTACGGAGAATATGGGTGAGAGGGGCTTCTAGTTTCTTTAAAATATCTCGATCAACTGGGGTAGATTTGCCAAGAATGTCTAATTTCACCTGCTTACCCAGCGTTCTCGCCAAATCCCGAATCATGCGCGGGAACCCCTGCACTCCATCTGTGAATGGACGCATATTTGAGGTAATCACTTCTCGATACAGTCTGTCGGAAAGACTGGCGGTACGACGGGCAAATAATTCGAGTTCGTTGAGGCGATCGCCCAAAATTTCCCGACATTCGCGATCCTTTTGTCGAGCTGCTGCCAAATATGTCTGTGTATCTTGACTCACCTCGGAGGAGAGAGTATTCTGCAAATTTTCCAGAATCTTCGTCAACTCCAGTTGCCGCCTCTTAACGAGTGTGAGGGAATCTGCAAACGGCTGTAACCAGTTCGCCTCAATTAGAGATTCCCCAGCCAAACCCATAATCCGGTTTAGGTTGTCAGCACTAACTCGCACAACCCTCTCTGTGGCAGCTAGCTGTGCTGTGGACTGGTTCGCCGACTCCAGATGACTGGATGTTGTCTTGACGATCTCTTTGGCAGTGGTTGTCTCTGGTTGAGGCTGTCTTACCTCTGTGGTGAGGGTAGCTTGATGTACGACTTCGCCTGCTGAGTGCGATCGCCTGTCTTTTACCTCGACCGTATTGACTGGTGCCGCTCCTGGTGTTAGTATAGCAGCGATTTGGTTTCTGGTCGCTACCATTTCCTGGTGGCGAGCGGACAGCCAGGGGTTTAACTCTTCTGGATCGACCTGGCTGATACTGAGTAATAAATCTGCACCATTCAGCAGTATATCTACTTGCTCGGCTCCTAGAGTTACGGCTTGTTTCTGTGCTGCTACAAAGCAGTCTTCCATAACATGAGCTAACCCCACTGCCGCATCAATCGCCACAATCCGGGCGGCTCCTTTAACTGAATGGGCAGCCCGCATCAAAGACTCCAATGCCTGTGACGATTGGGGCTGGCTTTCAAGAGATAACAGTCCCTCATTTAAGATAGCCGCCTGAGCTTCCACTTCTAAGCGGAATAACTCTAGCATTGAGGTGTCGCCGATAGGGGCGTTTGAGGAGAGAGGGGGAGAGG
>CALMVQ010000003.1 GCA_937873135.1 uncultured Scytonema sp.
TTGTAATCGTCTAATGCGCCTTTCCAGTCTTCCATTTGATAATGGACATTCCCTCGGTTGCTATAGGCTTCAGCATATTTAGGCTTGAGGCGCAGCGCTTGGTTGTTATCCTCTAACGCTCCTTTCAAGTCTCCGCTGTGCCACTTGATCGTCCCTAAGTTGTAGTACGTATAAGCATCTTTACGATCGAGGTCTAACGCACCTTTTAAATAGCCTAATGCTCTTTCATCTTGTCCGTTCTCAGCAGCAGCAAGTGCTAATGCGTTGTAGTTGGATTTATCGGAGTTGATTTTTGCTTGTTTCGACCTATTCCAAGCAGTCAGCCCCAATGTCGTGATAATCACCAATGCTGCCGCTAAAAAGCTAGCAATTCCCCTTTGCTTACGAACTTTCTCTTCTCGACGCAGGCGATCACGTAGTTCAATACTCTGTTGGATAAAGTTTTGTTCTGATGGACTTAGCTCTTCGCGACGTTCCTTCAGTTTTTCTTCAGCCTCTGCCAGTGACACACCACGCAACAATGCCCCTTCATCTCGTTTTGTGTCTGACCACTGATGTATAGCTGCTCTGATCCGCTCTTGCCAAGCTCGAAACAAGCGGTCTTTTTTCATCCACTCTCGCAGAGTCAGCCATTCGCGGATCAGGGCTTCATGGACAACCTCCACTGTATCTTCCCCGGACTTCTCATCTCGTCCCGTTACAACTAAACGGGCTTGATATCCTGCTAAATAACTTACTAATCCCCAGTTCTCATCTCCTACTTCTGCACGGGTAGAGATGCGGCGAGTATCTTCAGTTCCTTCTCCAGGGCGCACTAGTTGCACAAAAATTCGCTGTGCAGCTTTTTGTTCTGTGGCACTCAATTTTTGGAAAACTTTCTCGGCATGATTAGCCAAAGCTTTTTTCACACCTCCAATCTCTTCATAAGCTTGGTGAGTCAGTGTGCGCTTTTGCTGTAATGACCAAAGTCGAGTCAAGGCAAATTCTAGCAATGGGAGATTTCCTGGTTCATTGCCAACATCATCTAAAATTTGTTGCGTCAATTGTGCTTCTAATTGAACTTCTATCTTCTGAGCGGGTTGCTCAATTGCTCGACGCAGTTCCTCTCGATTCATCGCACTCAACAGTTGAGGTGTAAACTGCTGCAATTCATCTCTCCAAGGACGATAAGCAAGGACAAAACCGTAGAAGTCTGCCCGTAAAGAGAAGACCAATGTTAAACTTTTCTCATGGATCGCTTGGAGCATCAGATCAGCAAAGCGTTCTTGTTCTTCCTTTTTACAAAGGGTGTAGAGTTCTTCAAACTGATCTACAAAGAGCAGAAGACGTTTATTAGGGTTACGTTTGATAATGCGAGACATTATCTGCTGCAAGTTAACTGTCCCCTCCTGTATATTTATTGCAAGTTCTGCCGCTGACCGCAATTGTTGAATTTCATCAACTTCCGGTACTAATTGACGAACAAATGCAGATGCCAGCTGATAAAATAGTTGGTTACCAGGACGAAATGATTCAATCAGCCAGTTTTCTTTTATGCGTAGTTGTGGAATCAGCCCCGCATACACCACTGAAGATTTGCCGCTGCCACTAGAACCTATCACTGCTATCAAAGGCTGTTTGTTAACTGCTTCTACCAAACCATTAACAAACGTTTCCCGTCCAAAAAAGAAAGCAGCATCTTCTTCACCAAATCCTGCTAATCCAAGATATGGATTGGGTGGAATAATGTCTGGCAGGATGGGTATGATACTAATTTGGTCTTTTTTAAAAAGAACCGGAGTTTGCTGCTCTAAATAATTTATTAAGATCGAGCAACCTAATTCATAAGCAAACTCCATCTGTTCTCCAGCTGCCAGAGCATCATAAAAAGCCACAGAAAATGCTATTGCAGCTTTATCCTCAACCGTTTTGGTCATACCTATCACATAGTTGACATGTTGGCTAATAGCTTTTGCTTGCATCTCACTATAGCAGGCACTCAGAAGTACGCACTCGACGCCCTTTTTGGCAAATAGCTTAAACATACTTGCCAATGCCGAAGCATTAATTTCGACTGGCTGCTCAGCTTCATCTTCTAAGACGATACCATCAACGCCTGTACCATGCCCACTAAAGTGAACTATCTGGGGTTGATAATCTAAGATAGCTCGGTAGAAATCACGCTGACGCACAGCCCACTTCTGTTCTAACCGGAACTGTTCACGTTTAGACGCACGTCGCAAACCCTCATCAATTTCCCTTACTTCTTCATCCAATCGTAACCTGGAAGTACTTCTCGGATTGGCTGCCAATATTAAAATAGTTTTTACACAAGGGGTTGTTACCATAAGGAAGTTAGTGAAAAAACATAGAAAAGGTAATAATTTCTACAAAAGATAAAACATACTCAAAGGCGCTATCTGAGAAACACTTTACAGTGTAAGGTTTGCTCATGGATATTTAGTATCTACGTGTTGACGGTTTATACATTCAAGGTCTGAAAATTCTACTTTTTTAAAAAGTGCATAAGTTGATTTTAATGGAATCTATTTAACTCTGACGCCATTCGCACGGGTTTAACCATAGAGTTGGAAAACTTCTGTCAAAGTTGTTCAGAATCCCAAAAACTTTATTATCAAGCAAAAATATGACTAGCCCACTTGAATTTAACGAAATCTCATCTCACGATTCGGCCATCGTAACTCAATCCACATTACTTGAGGACGGAGGATCTTCGGACAAAAAGACGAGTTCTTCTGAGGCCAAAAAGACGCTTTCTTCTGAGGACGTCGAAGTGATAAAGCCGATTCATGGGGTCCAAGCTCCGGCAAAAAAGGATTGATGGGGTCCAAGCTCCGCCATCAGAGATAGGTTAAGGTCATGAACAATTTGTCAATAAGTAATAGTGCTTAAAATATAGTAAACAATATGGGTTGTGTAGGAGTGTAGACTTTTTTGGGTTCGAGATCATCTTCAACTGAGAGGGTGCAGGAATCAGTTCGCTAGGAGCAGAGGGACGATCGGATGGGATCGAACCCCATCCAATTGAAGATCATCAAAACTGCGATTTTGGTGGAGGACTGGAAGTATTGGTTCCTTCCATCTCCTAAAAAAGCTCCCCTATCTGCCAACCTGGCTTCAGTTTGTTCTGTAAAACCTAAGGCTATGTCTCTTTAAAACCCCCTCTCGAGGGTCGCCGCAGGCGTTCTTGCTTAGCAGATTAGGGGAAAAAAGTCTTATCCGAACCGTATTAGGTAGGCTACCTAATATTTTAATTTACTGTAATTTTATCGAGATATTGTAGATTTTTTCAGCCCAGTAGTGTATAGTATTTAACAGATTCCCAAAAAATAGGTGAAACACGTGGCTGACATTGTTGATACTGCTGTTAATGCTGGTTCTTTCAACACTCTAGTTGCTGCAGTCAAGGCTGCCAATTTAGTAGATACATTAAAAGGCGCTGGTCCATTCACTGTTTTTGCCCCTACAGATGAAGCTTTTGCTAAGCTTCCACAAGGCACGGTAGACGGATTGCTTCAAGATATTCCAAAGCTCACGAAAATTCTGACATATCATGTTGTTTCAGGCAAAGTGACGGCGGCTGACGTAGTTAAGCTAAACTCAGCTAAAACAGTTGAAGGAACGGATGTGAAAATTGATGCTTCCAATGGCGTCAAGGTGAATAATGCAACAGTTACAACACCTGATGTTGCTGCTGATAACGGTGTTATCCATATCATTGACACAGTGTTGATTCCTGCATAAGCATTCAGAAGAGTGATAGCTGATTAATAGTGGGACAGCGACTACTTATAGTTGCTGCCCAATAGTTGTTATTAGTAGAAAAGCTTCATTCTAAGTAGCGCTCCCTTGGAATTAAAAATTAAAAATCAAAAAAGCTTATGATGTAGCTTTTCGCGCTCTTGTTAAATGGTTGCGCCCTTTGCGCCGTCGTGTACTAGTTTCATCTCAAAATACGAGAAAGAAACCGGAAAACATCTAAAAATTAAGCAGTCACATCGTGGATCTTCTCAACAGAGCTTCCACTTCTCCATAGAGTTGCGACTTGTTTAGCGAGGAATCCAACGGCTCACTGCTGGCAATTGTGCAGAAAACCATAGCGCACCTAAGATACTCAGACTACCACAGACAATCAAGGCATTAGTCGCACCAAAATTATCTGCCAAAGTTCCAGCTAACAAATTCCCAAAGGGCATTGTACCTACCATTGCTAGGGCATAAAAACTCATTACCCGTCCGCGCTTGTCCTCGGCAACTAGGGTTTGGATAATCATATTACTACTCGTAATCTCTAGGATGGTAAAGCAACCTGTAAACACCAGTATGATTATGGACAGCCCAACTTGACGCGATAGTGAGAAGGAGATCAAACTCATCCCGATCAAGACTTGAGCGACTACAATCAAACGCTCTAAGCCCGCAATCCCTCGCCTGAGACTCAGATACAAACAAGCAAGCAACGATCCAATCGGCGCTGAGGTGCTGAGGTGAGCCATTGTAGTTGCATCTCCATTTAAAATCTTAGCTGCGAAGACGGGCATGAGCGCGACATGAGACATCCCAACTAAACCCTGTAACGCCAGTATTAATAAAATTGCTCTAATCGGCTGGAATTGAGAGACATATTCAAAGCCCTCCCGTAATTTTTGCCAAGTATCCCTAAGGTTTGTAAGGGTCTGCATAGGTCTAACTTTAAGCTGCATCGCTAGCAGGGTAAAGATAGCAGGGATATAGCTGAGGGTATCGTAGAGAAAACAATATTTCACCCCTAGCGTAGCAATCAAAATCCCGCCCATAGCAGGCCCCAATACCAAAGAGGAACTTAACATCACTGAATTCAAGGCAATCGCATTACTCCAATCAGCGCGATCGTCTACGGTTTCAGTAACGATTGTATGACGCACAGGCATATCTAATCCCTTGAGCAAACCATTGAGAGCACTCAGCACCAATAGGATAGGAAACGTAATCCAATTCGTAAAGGTAAGAATCGTTAAAGCGAGGGAAACGCTAATTCCCAATATCTGCACCAGCATTAACAGATCACGACGACTCCAGCGATCAGACAATATGCCCGAAATAGGAATCAGTAATAATGTAGGTAAAAATTGCACAAACCCTGCAACTCCCAACAACCAAGCCGATTTAGTCAAATCGTATACCAGCCAAGGAATAGTTAACTGCTGGGTCATAAACGTCCCAGACATTGATAGTAACTGTCCCCCAAAAAACAGGCGAAAATTACGCCAGCGCAAGGCAGGTAAATAATAGTCAGTGATCTTACTTATGCGTTCCCCTAGTTGTCTATGCCAAATTTTCATGAGGGAAATTTTACTATGTTTTACTAACAATTAGGTTATCTAATAATTATAGGATCATCGCGATCGCTTATCTGTCTGAGCTAAGGCACTTAAGCGTAAATAAATTCTTTCCGATTATTCAAAGGCGTTAAGACAGTCTCGGGTCTAGAGCATCTCTTAAACCATCACCTATATAGTTAATACTTAGCACCGTGAGAAATATTGCTGTGCCAGGGAAAAGAACCATATAAGGAGCAAATTCTAAAAAATTTTGTCCACTATAAAGCATTTGACCCCAAGTTGGGACATCTGGTGGAAAACCAAGACCAAAAAAGCTGAGGGTAGATTCAGTAATAATCGCATTACTGACAGATAGCGTAGCAGCAACTAATACCGGACTCATGACATTGGGCAGAATGTGAATCCAAATTAGGCGTTGGGGACTTGCACCCAGTGCCCGTGCAGCTGTGACAAACTCCATTTCGCGTACTGTCAAAAAACCAGATCGGACTAATCTAGCGACAGCCATCCAGTTAAGTCCACCAACGATCAGGACTATCAACACAAATATACCTAGTTCTTGACCTGCGATCGCTTTAATGGGATCACGAAATAAAAATATGATCAGTAGCAACAGTGGTAGTCGCGGTAAAGCAAGGCACAAGTCAGTGAAACGCATCAACATCATGTCCAGCAAGCCACCATAAAAGCCGGAAATTGCGCCAATGAACGTACCCAGCAAGATAGCAACCAACATGGAAAAAATACCCACGGCGATCGATATCCGTCCGCCGTACAACAATCTAGCTAATATATCCTGCCCTAAATCGTTAGTACCAAACGGATGTTCCCAACTAGGAGGATGTGCAGATTGGGCAAAGTCAATTTTGTTGATCGGAGTAGAATGTCCACAACTAATCCAAAAAGTATTGCCTGTGTGGGACCAACTATCATGTCACAGACATGAGCATGTGCCCAACCAGTAACATAATCATTTTCTAAGGTAGCAACATAGATAACATGAGCTTGATTGTATTGAATCTGGGAAAGGCGTTGCTGGATCTGTTGCTGCGTGGCAAAATATCCAAGTTGCTCACAAAGGATAGCAATCTGTTCTGCATCCTTGATCTCGGCAGGTCTGATTTTAACCCGATTTTGAATCATTAGTTCACCTAAATAACTTGCCTTCATTGCAAAAAAAAATACTGTTTTATGATAAATTTACCGTATTTAATGGTATTATTCTTGTAGCTTGCCTATAAACGAATACCACTTGCCTGATAGTCAAGGTTGCTGAAAAAAAAGAGATTGACTAAAATTTTCAATCCCACATTATTTCGATGGCGATAAGGTACGACAAAGACTGAATCGAAAAATTTATTAAACAGTTTCTTCATGGGATCTGTATCGGGCAGGAGTTGTGTTGCAACTTTATGTCAATGCTTTTTTAATTGCATACGTACATTAATCTATCCATTTATCGTAGATTATACTGCAATATGACATCATTGGGCAGTACCATTACGCGAGTCAAGAAATTTCTACAACAAGCGAGGTTGAGAAATGGTGCATTTATCAGAAAAATTAGAGCAGCGATCGCCTGCTGCTTCTTTGTATTTAGAAAAGGAGAATAAACCGGAGCTAAAATCGTAACCCGTAAATTGAAGATAATCAGGGAATTTTGATGTACTCCATATAACTGGGAATCACACAATGAACTTGAACTTCAGGATAGCGTAGTGACGAAATTCTTTCTTTGCGGAGTGGTGTGTTTTGAGGTGGAGGTTACCAAAAGCATGTTCGGGTACGTGGTAGCAGAAGGTAGAAAGAAAGTCGCCAAAAAACAGTAATAGCCAAGCCGCAACTATAGCCTCAAACATTTTTACTCCTTAAGTCTGGAGAGAAAGCTATTTCTTCTAAGCCAAAAGCAAGAATTCCGTACATATACTGACTATCGCGGTTGGCTGGTAAAACTTTTTCTACAATCCGCAGCATTCCCTGACTGTTACCAGAATTTCTGTAGTGGTATTGGCAGATATGCAGCGAAACTAAATCGCGTTTAAAGGATTCGCCGATCGCTTCGTGATGAGCGTAGACGCGTTCGCGAAGCGTCTCCGACAGGAGAAGCGGCTTGCCGTAAGGCATCGTACGCTTAATATCACGCTTAATCCAAGCATCAATGGCAGCTATATAAAGTTGTTCACGTTCGTTGGCGCGGGTAACATGTGCTTTGGCACTGTTGAGAAAGTCTGTTGCGGAAGCGAGGGCATCACCAGTGCTAGAAAACATGTAAAAAGCTGCTGCATGCTCCTGATCTGCCTCAACTGCCTTCAGGATAACTTGGGAGTCGTTTATGACACTAAGTAATTGCTCGAAAAAGCCATTGATGGCATTCACCGCTTCTAATGAATCAGTGGTGACTTCTAGTTCTTGAGAATCTGTTAACATCGTTCTTTCCAAACGATTGCACGGCTACAACTACTGATTTCTGGAGGCCAAATTTTTAAATTTACTAAAATTCTATCGAAAAACCGTATTTTACCTATTTAGTATATTTGCACAGACAGCAGGAAAAAGCAAGCGATAGTACATAAGTCTACAGACAATTCCTTACTTCCTAAATTCAAACTGTCTGAAGTTGCTTTTGAAACAGTTCCTTAACTTTCAGCCAAGCATCAGCAGCAGCTTCAAAGATTGTAACTCGGCAGCAAGCTGCGGCAGCGTAGAGAGCGCTCGCCCGAGGCGCTCCAAAATTACTGTAACTTGATTGATTTAGCGTAATTTATCTGTAGAAAAGTGTTTCATAGATTTACGCCAGTGTCAACACGTTGTAGTTAAAACTTGTTAGTACAGGGGCAGCAGCCCTAGTACCGCAAGGCGAAAGTCACTCATTCAAAAGTCACTCATTCAAAAGTATTATGGAATGGGCTTTTTATGGATTTGAAATGGTTGCCTTATTTCCGCCGCTTTGTACTAGTACTAGCCGATCGCGCCATGCTTGTTTGAGTTGCTTCCCTGACGTTCGGCTGGGAGTAATCGATTGGACGTTTCCCAGTTACTGTCATTGGAATTTCTCCTTGGATTGGTAAGCGATAGCGGGTTTCACTTGCACCAGTCAAAAAAAACTCTTTAGTGGAGAATTAAAGTACTAAAATTGTATTGACAAACCGTAGATTATGCTTCATAGTATTGCATATATCTCTCAAAAGTAGTAATCAACTTTACCGGCAATATTGAAGTAGCTGTGATTCAATGATGCCAAAAGCGATAAGTGTAAACAGAGATTTTAACAATGGAACATCGCGAAGGAAGCCTCAAAGGAGTTGGAGGACTGAACCTCTATTACCAAAGCTGGCATCCACTTGGTAATCCATCTGCAATCGTACTGATTATACATGGGTTAGGAAGTCATAGTGGTTTGTTTAGCAACGTAATTGAGCACGTCGTCAAAGCTGGATATGCTGTTTATGGATTGGATTTGCGTGGGCATGGACGCTCACAAGGTCAGCGAGGACATATCAGGACTTGGTCTGAGTTTCGAGAAGATCTAAAAGTCTTCCTCAAGTTGATTGAGGTACAACAGCCGGGATGCCCACGCTTTCTCTTAGGTCACAGTCTGGGCGGAGCGATCGTTTTAGACTATGTTCTCCGCTTTCCCACCGCAGTTCAGGGTGTGATTACGATGGCTCCACCTTTGGGACGAGTTGGTATTTCACCAGTCAAGTTGACCTTAGGGCGCACACTCTCACGGGTGATGCCACGCTTCGCACTCAATACTGGTTTTGCTGGCGCTACAGCTTCACGCGATCAGAACGTGCTGGCGATCGCTCAAGATCGACTCATGCATTCTCGGGGCAGCGCACGTTTGGCGACAGAGTTTTTAGGGGCGATCGCTTGGATTCAATCCCATGCAGGTGATTTACAAGTACCCATCTTGATTCTTCATGGTGGAGCCGATCAAGTAGCTCTTCCTGAAGGCAGTCGTATCTTCTTTCAAAAGATTGGCGAACCTGACAAAGAGCATCACGAATATCCCCAAAGCCGTCATGCCCTTCATCGGGATCTCGATTGTCAGGAAATGTTAGCAGACTTAGAAGATTGGCTGGAAAGGCATGTCAAAGGAGGAACTCTACTCCCGTTCAGACGGCGATCAATGCCAGACGAATATATGTTAGGTTGAGAGTTGAGTTTTACACCCAATTCATGCTTTTTTTGATTTCCTTTACGAAACTTCTACCTGTTCTACCTCTGTACTCTGTACTTGGTCTAGTTCTGGTAAGTTTTGCCCTAAAATAATGACTATTACCATCATTAATAAACTCGTTACCATAATGATACTCACCACATTTGGATCATCAAAATTACTTGTACCAATTAACAATGCTGCAGCAAAATTGCGTTGAGCAGTTCCTACTCCTAGAACTCTTTGAGTATCAATACCAGGGCCGCCTAAAAGATAACCGACACTAAAGGAGAACACAATAAAAATAGCACAAACAAGGATTACACCAGTTTTCAATAAAGTAATAATCTCGTTGAAGTGTACTATCAGTCTCACTACTAAACCTAAAAGCAATCCAAAGTTAGATATTTTGAAAGTAATTGGTTGGAGAGTGAAAGCTATCGCCTCATATTTTGCCTTAATTAATAACCCAATTCCTAATGGTGTTAACATCAGAAATATTAATGGTTTTGCAATATCCCAAGAGTTGACTTGTACGCCATGTAAAACTAATGGTAGTGCGAGCGGCATATAAAAGACTGTACCGAACATTAACAACATCATCAGTCCTGTAGCAAAAGCTAAATTTCCCTTAACTATTTGGGCAAGTTTAGGTAAAGCTGGAGGCCCAGATGCCAATGCCATGATGATAAAACCATCTTTCACAGGTTCGTTGAGAGGTATTACTTGCAGCAGCAAATACACAAAAAGTGGCACTAAGACAAAATTTGTCAGTAGCGATAAGATAACCAAGCGGATATTACAAAGAGGTTGCCAAATCTGTTGTATAGTTAACTTTAAACCTGTCCCAAACATAGTGGCGACGACAAATGCTAGGAATGCTAATTTGTCAAGTATTGGGATAATTTCATTCATGTTTTTTTTATTTTGCGCTTCCGTTGCAAATAATAATTTTGTTTTTTATGAAAAAATGCGAAATGTAGAGACAATTTATGAATTGCCTCTACATTTTTCAATTCAAATTCAGGGTAACTTTCTGTAAATTACCTGTGAATGCAAACGGTACTTGATAAGTTTCAACCACAGGAGTACCTGTATCTCGACCAACATCGAAGGTTTCATCTAAAGCCAAGCGATAGGGTACAGTTTTTTCAATTCGACCTGAAGCTACCTGTTGATCGTTGATGAATAACTTCCCAGTTCCTCCTGCACCAACTTCACCATTGTCGTAATCAAAATCAAATTTGATTGTTGATTTACCAGGGGATAATTTTTGAGGAGATTGAATTATGTAACGTTTTGCATTAACAAAGTTGTAGATATATGTTGGTTTGCTATTTTCAAGGAAGAAGCCCCAACCAGCAAAACGTCCCCCTTGGGTTAATAGCACACCCTCTGCCCCACTTTCTGGAATCTCTACATCAGCCGTGATGCTGAAGGATCTATTTTTCAGACTTGGTGCGCTACCTTCTGGGATGGATGCTACACCAGGATAGTAAGTAAAAGTTGTGCGTCCTGCGGCTGGAGAGGGGCGACTACTGACATCAAACCGTTCAGAGACGCGATCATCTAATGGTAAAACTTGATATTGACGTGCTTGTGATAAAAACAATTCTTGCAGTTTTTCCAGTTTCTTTGGATTTTCAGCCGCTAGGTTGTTGGCTTCACTGAAATCTTCCTCAATATTGTACAGTTCCCAAGGATCTTGTTGGAAGTCAGCATTGATTGTACCCTGCCAAGGTAATCGAGGATGACGAGCTGCGGCTACCCATCCCTCATCATAAATAGCGCGGTTGCCGAACATTTCAAAATACTGGGTTTTATGATGGGAAGGCGCATCAGAATTATCAAAGGTGTAGAGTAAACTAGTACCTTCAAGTTTCTGTTGCTTCACCCCATTAACTTCAGTAGGTACAGTAATTCCCGCCGCCTCTAAAATAGTGGGGGTAATATCAATTACATGATGGAATTGATTCCGTATTCCACCACGATCTTTAATTCGATTACCCCAAGTAATGATCAAGGGATTACGAGTACCACCAAAGTGAGAGGCGATTTGTTTTGTCCATTGAAAAGGGGTAGTACCTGCCCATGCCCAGGCTGCATGATAATGATTAAAGGTTTTGGGACTGCCTAAGTCATTCAAGGAAGCCAGCAGTTGTTCTCGGCTTTCGGGTACTTTATTGAAAACTTTTAATTCATTGATGCTACCTGCTAAACCGCCTTCTGCACTAGCACCATTATCGCCAACGATGTAGAATATTAGGGTGTTGTCCAATTCACCAATTTGGTCAATCGCATTAATCAATCTTCCTACTTCATAGTCGGTATGTGCTAAGAATCCCGCAAATACTTCCATTTCATGGGCATAGATTCTTTGGTCATCTTTGGATAAGGAATCCCAAGCTGGCAGTTCTTTGGGACGGGATGTAAGCTGGGCATCAGCGGGAATTACACCCAGTTGTTTTTGACGAGCAAAGGTTTGTTCTCGTAATTTATCCCAGCCTTGGTCAAATTTGCCTTTATACTTGTCAATCCAAGCTTTGGGTGCATGGTGGGGTGCATGGGTAGCACCAGTAGCCAAATAGGTAAATGTTGGCTTTTCAGGGGCTATAGACTGTTGAGAACGAATCCAGGCGATCGCACGATCTACTAAATCTGGGGTCAAATGGTAATCAGGGTTATTAATTGGTGGTGCCACCCGCTGAGTATTTTCTACTAAAGCTGGACTCCATTGATTAGTATCACCACCTAAAAAACCGTAAAAATACTCAAATCCTAACCATGTTGGCCAACGATCAAAAGGACCAGCCGTGCTAGTTTCATAATCTGGTGTGTTGTGCCATTTACCAAAAGCGGCAGTGTTATAACCATTTTGCCGCAATACTTCTGCTACAGTGGCAGCACTCTTAGGTAAGATAGTTGTGTAACCGGGAAAACCTGTTGCTAATTCCTCAACTACTCCTGTACCCACCGAATGATGATTGCGTCCAGTCAACAAAGCTGCTCGTGTAGGTGAACAAAGGGCTGTGGTGTGGAATTGGTTATAACGCAATCCTTTTTCAGCTAAGCGAGTTAAATTTGGGGTTTCTACAGGTCCGCCAAAGGTACTCGCTTGCCCAAAGCCCACATCATCCAGTAGCACAAGCAGCACATTCGGGGCTTTTTCTGGAGTGGTGATTGGGGCAGGAAAATCCGGTGTTGACTCTTGGTAAGTGATGCCGATTTTACCCCGAAAGGATGGTTGGGGAATAGGCAATACCTTTGCTGTATCTGCTAGGGCAGGGCTAGTAACCGTCAATAAGCTGATGAAAAGAGAGACTGCGATGGCTGTAGCGAGCCCAGCGATCGCCCGTCGTAAAGTTAAACGTAACATACATCCAATAACCTATGACTAAAAGTAGCGCGATCGCCCTAATTTCATACCGGGCTGCGGATATATGTACGCAGCTCGGTTTACCCTCTGTAGCTTACGAAAGCACTGGTTGTGCTTCTAACTTCTCAGCTTTCTGCTTGAAGACGGTTGGTAATTCTGCGCTGAACGCCTCACCTTGAACGACTTGCGAGCGGAAACCATCGACCCCAACTGGAACATCGCCGGTGATGGTGGTGCGATAAAGGAGACGCTCAACATCCAAATGATCCAAATCTTGAGGAGCCAAATGCACAGTAGCGCGGTTGTCCCAGAAGGCGATATCACCGTTGTTCCATCGGAAACGGGTGGTGTAGGCAGGCTTGGTGATTTGGTTGAAAAATAGCTCAAGCAGCAGCTTACTCTCTTGTGGTGACACGTCAATAATGTGCGAGGTGAAGCCAGGGTTAACAAACAATGCTCGTTCACCAGTCTCAGGATGAACCCTTACGACTGGGTGGATTGAGACTAGTGGATTGACAGCAATGCGCTCAGCAAATTTGCCGTTGCGAGGCTGATGCCCGCCCCCATTGAAACGATGTTCAGCCTTTAATGTATCTGCTAGCGTTCGTAGGGGTGCTGACAGACCTTCATAAGCTGCAACAAGATTACTCCACTGCGTGTCACCACCAATGCTGGGCACATTAACCGCGCGTAAAATCGATGCTGTTGGCGGGTTGATAGCTGCTGTTACGTCAGTGTGCCAAGGACCTCCACTGCGAAAACCGTACTGCTTCTCATAGAGCTTACGGTCTACGGGTTTGATCTGCGGGAATCCCGCGACTGGTTCAGGTTCTCCAAGCGGATGCGCGTAAGTCACTTCGCCGAAACGAGACGTGAACTCAACTTGTGCAGCATGATCGATGTTCTGACCACGAAAGAATACGACTTTCCACTTCAATAGTGCTTTACGAATCTCTTTGACTTGATCGTCATTCAGAGGATGGGAAAGGTCTACGCCACTAATCTCAGCACCGATGAAACCAGCTACCTGTTTGACTTCAATATGCTTGTAGCCCATGTAGATTCTCCTGAGTTTGATATGTAAGGTGGTATTCACATTCGTCTGTTTGCGTTGAAATGTTGCTATCAAATGCAAGCAACATTCTACAGTTCGGGAGCATAACTGAAATTATTCTACACTAAGTCGATAAATTTATGAAAGTATATGGCAGTCCTGAATCATTAGATATCTGGTGAAAAAGACGTAGAGACGCGATAACCCTTGGTAGAGACAAGGGTTTCAGGTAACGCATAATTAATTTTCACTTTATGTCTATTCGTGAGAAACAAACAAGCCGCTAGGGTAGCGCAACTACAAGCCTTTCTACTTAATTTTAGGGAAAGCCTACTTAATATTAAACCCACGTGCATCGAGATTCAGACGAACTAGGTCATGGAAGGCAGAGAACTGCTGAGTAAAGAGCAGTGAACCAACAATGCAGATGCTTGCACCAAAAATAACAGTATTGACAGCACCAATGTTGCTTGCCAGTGCGCCAGCAACCAAGTTACCTATGGGTACAGCACCTGTAGAGGTTATTACATAAAGACTTGTAATTTGTCCACGATTCTCATCGCTCACCAACAACTGCACCACTGTGCGACCAGCGATTATCTGCATAATAAAGCCGAAACCAGCTAGCACCAGCGAGAGGAGCGAAAGCCATAACAACTGAGATAGTGCAAAGACCATCAGGCTCACCCCCATGAGCGCTATCCCAAATGCTAGAATTCTTTCCAACCCCAGCACACTATTGCGCCAACTCAAGTAAATACCTCCAGCCAACGTTCCCAAACCTGAAGCTGTCATCAGGAAGCCGAACGCGTTGGGCCCGCCGTGGAGAACTTCCCTAGCAAAAATAGGTCCCAATGCCAAATAAAATCCCCATACGAAGCAGACTAACGCCGACCCAATCAAGACAAATCGTATCGGCAAAAACCGGAAAGCGTAAATAAAGCTCGCTTTCAATTCTTCTAAAGGTTTAATCCTAGATATAACAACTTGTTTAGGCGCTAGCCGCATCGCTAGGAGGGCAGCAATTACCGTAAGGTAACTGATAGTATCGAGCAGAAAACAGATGCCTGATCCAACTACCGCAATCAATACGCCTGCAACCGTAGGTCCAAGCATAACAGAAACGCTGACAAGGGAAGAATACAAAGCAAGCGCGTTGCTGAGACTTTTCTTTTCGACCGTTTCTGGTAAAAATGCCTGTCTTGTCGGAATCTCGAAGGAGTTGATTATTCCTTGTTACTTGTAATGAGAAAACGCAGATTTTTCCGGGTTTGGTGAAACGGCTGCCTACCACTATTTTTAAACTAACGGTAGATATTCAACTACATTATCAACATAAATATAGGACTTACGCACACTCGACGAATTCGGGCGCGTCCTTGGCTCAGGAGTAGTTCGATAAATTAAGCATACTACTGATCGCACATTGCTAGACGGCAATTATTTAAAAGTACATCAAGTTTTTTCACAACTTGAAAAGGATTTTTACCTCTGAACACAAATGCGATCGCAGTGTTGATTCTCGACAAGGGATCGCAGCGTTGCTCTTATTAGAGGTAGTGTTTAGAAGAGATGAAACTTTACCCAATGCAGGCGGCAATATGAATGTGAGGAATTTTGTCATCCTCTCCAAGTCTCTCACAACGAAGGTAATATGGCTAATTCCCTGAATCCTATTCTTAGTCGTCCTGTTGAAGTCGTTTACCCAAACTAACCACATCATCAATAGTATACCCTAAGTGTTGATAGAACTCGATAACTTGGTTGTTTTTTGACCGCACTAGCAAATTAATCTTGGGGCAACCCGCTTCACGCAGTCGCCGCTCTACTTGTGCCATCATGGCTCGTCCAAATCCCTTTCGCTGATCACAAGGAGCAACGGCAAGGTAATTGATCCAACCACGATGCCCTTCATATCCTGCCATCACTGTTGCTACAAGCGATCGCTCTACTAAACCAACAAGAAAAAGATGAGGTTGAATACAGAGCTTACGGTCAATGTCCTTCTTCGGGTCATTCCACGGGCGAATTAGACTGCATTGCTCCCATAACGCAATGACTGCGGACTCATCAGCAAGTTCAAAAGGGCGAATATGAATATCCATATAGGTAAGTAATACTTGGGATTATATACGGCTGTGAAAGCAAACTTACGAGTCTTATTCCTGCTGTAAAAATTATGACTTTGGAGTGCACTCAGGCTCCCACTTACCCTGCACTGCGATACTCCATGTATATTCTTTCATCTGTTTGCGCTTGAACAACAAAACCCTCTCGTTCATAAAACCTGCGTGCTGGATTTACAGCTAAAACTCTTACTTGGATAGACTTAGATGTCTGTTTCGCCTCAGCAATCAACTGGCGCAGCACAAATGTACCAATTCCCAAACGCTGAAAATCGGGAAGCAGATACAGTTTGGTTAACTGGATGTGACTTGGATAATGCTCCAGTGCCAAGCATCCAATGTTCTTACCTTTATATTCGATAATTTGATGAGTTGATAAATCAATCGTCGCGGAAACTCGCGCACGCTGTTCATGATCAACCCAACTTCCCCACGTTTGTTCGACATACAACTTCATTGCAGCTTTCGTCACATCATAGATGAAATCAAAATCAACCTTGCTTATAGGTCGAAGACTAATCTGCATACTCTGTCACAGTGATAAGGTAGTCTAACCTAATTACGTTTATCCTTCACAATCGTCATTGCAACCCTTGGTGCAAGATGTAAGTTAGGAGCATTTCTACAACTTTGCTGAAAGAAGCTACGCTCAATACATTTGTAGATTCTACATGACCGAATCCATAAGAGACATGAATAAAATGAATCCCCGCTTTCATTGCTGCTAATCTATCACCTTCTGTATCTCCAATATAAACTGCATCTTTCAAGCTATTGCGTTGGCAGATTGCAGTGATATTTTCTGCCTTGGGCTTTTGAGTTCTACCAAAGCATTCTGAGTCTACAAATATTTCTCTAAAAGTCTTGCTTGTACGACTACTGTTTAAGGGCATAGAAAGAAATGCCTGCAAGTACCAATGCTGACAATTGCTAACTACAAATAAGGGAAACTGGACGGACAAAGTGTCTAAGTACTCAGAAACACCCTTATATAAGGTTCCACCCATAGTCTCTATCTCTTGTTTTTCATACTTTTCAATCAAAGGAGCAATTTTGTAGAGACTCTCCTATATCTGGAAAGAGATTTTTTACACAGTACATGAAAGGAAGACCACTTACCCTAGCAATATCATCTTCAGTCAGGGGAGTTTTCTGGATGTTACCAAGGCTAATTGCCTTATTCCATGCCTCTGCACATATACTTGATGTATTCCAAAGCGTCCCATCTAGATCAAATATTATCCCAATCATTCGTCTTTTATTTACGTGACGGTTACTTTTTAAAATGACTGTCTTATCTAAGATAATTATTTGTAAGTGCCTTACCAGTGGACTACCCACAGTAAAAAGTAGAGTTAACAAAGATGACAGAAAAAAACATTGTGATCGTTAGTTTTCATGCCCATGTCTATTACGATACTGACACTCGCGATATAGCTGCCCGCATCCGTGAAGACTTGGGCGCTAGATTTGAGGTACAGCTTGGGCGCTGGCGTGATGAACCCGTTGGACCGCACCCAAAATCGATGTATCAAGTTGCATTCTTACCAAGTCAATTTGCTGAAGTCGTCCCGTGGTTAATGCTTAATCGACAGGGATTGGATATTCTCGTTCACCCGAATACAGGTGATGCGGTGGCTGATCATGCGGTACATTCTTTGTGGTTGGGGGAGAAATTGGAGCTGAATATTGAGGTTTTAAAAGCAGCTTAATGCAACCCTATCAAAAGTACGGCAAGTAGCGATTCAAGTTTTTGGAGATTGTGAATCTTTAAATTTCCTTATATTTGAATCCTATTCAAATTAATATTTCCAAATTACATGGATTGTTGCTTTGAGTTCTTCTGTAAAGTTTCCAGAAGGCTCAACTGCTAGTAATACTTCTTTGATATCTGCTTCAAATGCTTCGGCTTTATCTCCATAGAAAATTTTGAGAGAGAAGGCTGTAGTGTATAAGTAGCCAAGATAGCTAGAGACTGTCCAGGATTTTATAAAGGGCACTTCATATATTTGCTGGCGAGCAAAAGGGGAATTAGCAATTATGACTTCGTGGGGAGGATCAAGTGGTTTACGAGTACCTTGTCCTCTTTGTCCGGTTCGTCGCTCCTCACCTAACCATTTTTTCACTACTCCAATAGCCGCTTGTTTCCAGGGTAGAGAACTTTGCCAAGGGTTATCACCAGTGTTAAGCAGTGCGATCGCACCATCATCTGCGATTAATTCATAAAGACGTTCCAGTACGAGTTTGCGTTCCATCCAGTGGAAGGCTCTGCCAATGGTAGATAGTTTAAATACCCCTAAACTAGGGTTAATCAGTTCTGCTCCTTGCTCTAACCAAGTAATATTTTTTGCTCCTATAGCTGCTGCTTGACGCTGCGCTTCCTTGAGCATGTCTGGATCGGGATCAATGGCAACGACTTCCTGAAATTTGGTTCGCAGGGGAATTGCAATTAAACCTGGTCCGGTACCCAAATCAAGGAGTCGTCCCTGACCATTGAGATGAAATATTTCGGTTAGTTTATCGAATACAGCAGGTGGATATTTAGTTCTATACTGAGCATAATTCTCCGCTGCACCCTCAAATAATGTTGGGTCGTAGTTGGGAAGTTTTTCAGTTGGGTCATATGTTGACTTTTGACTTTAGTTATAGTATCACTTTTGAGTCGCCCCAACAGCAACGGGTTCACCGAGAATCTTGGCAAATTGTTCTATATAGAACTCCACAGGATTTGCAACTAGCTTCACAGACTCGCGATCGCGCACCGTATTCCACCATTTCTGTAACCGAGGTGTTTCTGTTGGCAGGTTGAACTGACGGAAGTGTTCTAGAACTGGTAAGCGTTCAAACCAAGGGTAGAAGCTGATATCAACTAAACTCAGCTTATCACCCAAAAAGTAAGAACCATTCCCAGATAGCTTACCTAATCCTTCTTGTTCAATGTATAAAAGAGCTTCTGTAAACTCTCTTCTTCCCTGTTTTTGTTCCTCGGTCTGTTTACTGCGCAGAAATTTGTTGAATGCAGGTACAAGACGGGTATTGGCATAGTCTATCCAAATGCGAGCAATTGCTTTTGCTCCTGGAGAGTAGGGTAACAAAGACGGTTGTGGAAAAACTTCTTCTAAGTATTCATTGATGATGGCAGATTCATAGATTTCGACATCTCCATGCTTGATTGCAGGAACTTTGCCATAGCGCGAAATCTGTGTAAAATCTGCGGGTTTATTTTGGAGATCTATTTCTGTTGAAGTGAACTCAATGCCTTTTTCCAGCAAAACAACACGGGTACGCTGAGAAAAGGTAGAAGTTTTAGCGAAGTAAAGATGTACTGTACTCATGAAATTACTCCTTGATAAGTATTACGAGCACTCGTTTGCGATTTCTACTTTGCACAACAGCGAAGCGATCGCTCTCTATAGTCGGTATCGGACAACACCATCCCAGATTAAAGCCCCATACTGAGTAACTCGTTTAACCTGTAAGGGACAAATAATCTAATTAGCTGCTATACAAATACAGGCTATAATACTATTTGTCAATCAAAATACCGTATTTTAATTATGATTATTGCACAGTGTTGAATGAAAAACAAGCTTTGCCACAAAAAGAATATGTATGTCTAATTATTAGTTTGCCTAAATGATTTATGATATTATGTGATGATAAATATATACATGAAAAATAGCATTTAAAGTATATTTTTATTCCATTATTTAGTACAACGTGCTTACGAAACTACCAGATTTTCTGGCTTTTTCCGCTTACGAATCAATGAATATTATTTTTATAGGTATATTTAGAAACACAATTTCACTAAGTAGATTAAGGTAATTATTGTTTAAGCAGCTTTAAATGTAAGTGTCTGGAGAAAGAGCATGACTGAACTTGTGAGTGGAGGGTGTCTCTGTAGTTATGTGCGATACGAGTACGATGGAGAGATAGGTTCAGCAAATTATTGCCACTGCCGAGATTGTAGAAAAACAACAGGTAGTGCTTTCAATATTGGGATTTGTCTTCAATCAAGCTCTCTCTGTGTTGTCGCAGGTCGAGTTAAAAGTTACACCAAAATTGCGGATAGTGGTAACACTATTACTCGCGAATTCTGCCCAGAATGCGGTTCACCACTGTTTACAAGAGCATCTACAAAACCTCAATACATTTGGGTTAAAGCCGGAAGTTTGGACGAGGCCAAGTGGATTAAACCAATGTATCAAATCTGGACTGATTCAGCAGTACCTTGGGCTTACATCAATACTAAGTTACCTAGTTTTCACCAGAATCGCAACGTTTTGTAAAGCATCAGTCATTAGGGGGCTTCAAAAATTGAATTACTGGCTGTGCAAAAATATTTATCTGCATTTTCCCGCATTCAAATCGCGTAACTTTCGACTTTTCTTTAGTGGACAAACTCTTTCCCTGTCAGGCACTTTCATGACCCAGGTAACGATTTCCAGGTTAATGTATAAACTGACAAATTCTGCATTTCTTTGGATTGCGCGACAGTTACCGCTTTTGACAAGTTGTATCAAGATGAACAACCCTGCCGCATAGGTGGACGGGGTTTGTGAATTCCCATCCGCTTTACGAAAAAAGTTTTGATAAGGAATCAATAAAAATGAGTATTTCATTTGATCGTGTTTCTGATATCTACGATGCAACACGTGGACTACCAGCTAGTATCTCTGTTGCAGTTACGGACACCATCCTCAACCTAACTTCAGCAACACTAGATACCAAGTTCTTTGAAGCCGGTATCGGTACTGGCAGAATCGCTTTACCCATTGCCCAAAGAGGCTATTCTTATACTGGTGTAGATATTTCAGAAAAGATGCTAGGTGAACTGCAACGAAAATTAGAGGGTATATCGCACCAATTCATAACAGTAAAAGCAGATGCTACTTCTCTACCATTTGCAGATAACTCTTTCGATGTGGCACTCACGGTTCATGTGTTTCACCTAATTTCTAATTGGCAGCAAGCGCTAGCAGAAATTCGTCGAGTTTTAAAGTCTGGAGGTATTTATCTGTACAGTCATGGTTATATGGACAATAACAGTTTTGATTTTGAGCAAAAATTGCAAGCTATCATGGCTGAGTATGGTTATCCTTTACCCCGTTATGGAGCAATAGAGCAAGAAGTTTTAAACACTTTGGGCGAACAAGGAGCAACTTTGGAAACAGTTGTAGCAGCTAGATGGCAATCTGAATTGACTGTAGGCAAATTGCTTGAACATCATCAAAACAAGGTTTCTCGCCATACTTGGCATCTTCCAGATGACATTTTTGCTCGTGTTATTCAAGATTTACGGGATTGGTCTTTGCAACGCTATGGCTCTCTCAACTATGATTTATCTGGTGAAAGAATCTTCAAAATTGTTGTAATACGCAACTGGACTTAATGATATTCCCGTGATAGTGAGATGGCTTAGTATACAGAAAACAAACATGGCCAGCAAGGGATTGAAAATGTTAAGAAATATTTCGCCAACAGCATCCATTGATACTCACGCCCCAAATTGATCTAGTCCACACTCACTATCCCAGTCCTGCACCTTAGAAAATAGCCCTCATCCCCATCAAAAATAGACTTGTATTTTCAAAGGGACTGTGGCATACTGATACTTACAATTAATTAACGGTAAGTCGATTGATAAACTGTACTATGTGAAGTCGATTGATGTCAATACCTGCTAGTCCAATTATTCACACCTATAGCGAACCTCTACGCGGAGTAACAGATGAATGTTGTAGGTAATGGTTGCAACATTCTATTGAGTACGTTGCCAGTACAGAATCAATACTTTTCAGTTAAGGCTTAATCCCCTCCGAAGTTCCGAACGAGCTTCACCCATGAAGGCACACATAGTTTTCTAACTTGAGCGAACTGGCTTGGGTTGTGGGGATCTCCAATGACTGAACATCACTAACCAAAATGTATTAAATGCACAATTCCTTAGACATTATGCCACTGGCGCGATGTGCTAAACAATCTTGGTTTCAAGTTGCACCTGAAGAAAGATCGTTTTTACAACAATCAGTTTCTTAATCTATTGGGATAAATTTATGGCTCTCCTTCCGATAACAGGTAAAGTTAATCGTCAGATTCGCACAATCGGCTTTACTATTGCTGGTTTTACTGCAACTCTGCTTGTGGGCGGGTTCTTAGTTCAAAGTGCTGATGCATACCGATATCGGACTTCTACAACTGGTGTTGTCTATACAGAAAGCAATACTCCAAGTGAAAATGAGAATACTGTTCTTGGCTTCCAGCGCGATGCCGATGGCAATCTAACACCGCTACCCACTTCCCCTTTCTCTACTGGGGGTGCGGGCATTACCAATGCAGGCGGGATAACCGTGCAAAATGTGATCGCCAACTCCGAACATACCCGGCTTTTTGCTATCAATTCAGGATCGAACACGATCGCTGTCTTTGACATTAATCAAGAAGATGGCAGTCTTTCTCCAGTGGAGGGGTCTCCATTCCCGAGCGGCGGGGTGAACCCGGTCAGCTTGGGTTTGGCAAAGGATATACTCTATGTGGTTAATAGGAACAAAGACCCTAAGAATCCATCTCAAGACGCAAGCGGTTCCCTACCAAACTATACTGCCTTCCGCGTTACTCCAAAAGGCAGACTTATTCCCGTTCCCGGGTCTACCGTCTCAGGTCCCACAGATTCTAGGCCAACCCAAGCCCTGATATCTCAGGACAAACATCTGCTCTTCGGTGTGGACCGAGGGAGTGGCTTACTTCGATCTTTTCAAATTCTCAGGGGAGGTCGCCTGCTGGAAAGCCCGAATTCGCCACAACCACTGCCTGCATCTGAATTCTCCCCAGGCACCCCACAGGCATCTGTACTGGGTTCAGGCAACCCACAAGCAACCGCGCTGGGACTCCAGGTGCATCCCAAACTGCCAATCTTGTATGTCGGCTTCTTTACCATCAATAAATTGGGAGTCTACTCTTTTGATCCACGAACAGGGAAGCTGACCTTCCTGAAAACTGTACCCAATTCAGGTCAGTTAGTCTGCTGGCTGACTACTAACCGGGCCGGAACCCGTCTCTACACAAGCAACCCTGGTGATAACAGTATTAGTGTTTACGATATTGCACAAGATCCGACCACACCAGTAGAGATTCAGAACGTGAAACTCCATGGCAGTGGTGGTAGTGCCGATCTCACTCTCGACCCAACAGAATCGTTTCTGCAAGCGGTCTCTCAGGGGAACTCGCCTAATATAGCCGAGGGTAATGGGCTAGATGTACTCAAAGTCAACCCACAAGACGGTACTCTTAGCGAGGTATCTTCCTCACCCTTTCCACTCCCGTCAGTTAATGGTAGTGTTCCGCTAGGGATTGTTGCTAAGTAGAAAGCAAAGCGTCTGGGCAAGACGGACAACTTTTTTGGGGCGACTCCCTAATAGCCTAATTTATCTCGCAACTATACAACGCCTTCTTTGAATTGCGATCTTATTGATTCAATCAGTAAAGCATGCTGCTTTAGTAGCATCACTACCAGAGTTTTGGTTCGACTTTATTCATAACTCAACAATGTTGAGTTATCCTTTCAAAGAAGTTCAACCTGCTAACGATAGACAAACTTTCATTTCTTTTTCCCATCCACCTAGTTCAGAAGAATATTTAATCAAAGTTGAGCAGCTAATTGAAAAGTCATCAAATTTTGCTTGTGCAGCTATGGTTGTTTCTGTTTGTTATGACATCATTGGCAATGATCCTCATGGAAGTTGGCATCTGCAAATTTCTATTTTCCAAGAAATTGGTCAGATTCTTGCCCAAGCATCTATGCCTCATTGTTTAGTACACGAGGGAGGCTATCTGTTAAATGCTCTAGAAGATTGTGCCTATAAATTTGGCTCAGGATTGTTAGGAAAATAGGAAGCATCCACTTTGGGAAGAAACATAATTGTTTGGTGCCAGAAACTCTACTATATGTGTTGTCTAAAAAAGACTATCTGCCAAAAGTGGATGCTCCCGGAAAGTAGGGGTTGCTGACTGACTTTTCCTATTAAGTCTTTCGAGCGAGATCGCTGCCAACTTTCTCAGCTAATTTTTCATAGGATGTGGAGGTGCGATTCGTTCTTGCGTCAATAAATAGGTATGTCCAGTTTTCTCTTTTACTCCTATCTACGCATATCTTGTTTACTTTATTAATGCGTAAGTCATAGATTATGATTAGTCAAGTTTCCGAAAAAAACATGCATTCGATCAGGTGGCTGCTTGCAGTCGGCTGGTTAATGTTAATATTTTCATTATTATATGATCCAATTTCACCTTGGTTAACAGATCCTAGTCATCTCATCAGTCCTTTTCATCTTCATCCGGAGAAATACCTTGATCCCACAAATTGCGTCAAAGTACAGGGAATATGTCTACCACAACGACCTTATGCTATGGGGGCACGCATCTTCTGGGCAATGATTGTGCCCATTAGTATCATAATTTTGCTGGTGTTTGGGCATGAATTTTGGCGGCGGATTTGTCCATTATATTTTTTCTCCCAAATACCGCGAGCATTAGGCATCCAACGCCAGCGTAAAATTGTGAACCCAAAGACGGGTAACATCCGTTACGAATTGGTAAGCGTTGAGAAAAAATCTTGGCTGGGACGTAATTACTTATACCTGCAATTTGGTTTGCTTTACTTGGGTTTCAATATCCGAATCCTGTTTGTGAATAGCGATCGCCTAACATTGGCTCTTTTCCTGTTATTAACGATCGCGTCCGCTATAACTGTGGGTTTCCTGTTTAAGGGGAGAAGCTGGTGTCAGTACTTTTGCCCAATGGCACCTGTACAAATATTGTACACAGGTCCACGAGGCTTACTCGGAAGTGATGCTCACCTGAAATCACCACAGAGCATCACCCAGTCTACCTGTAGGACAGTTGATAGTTCAGGCATTCAAAAGAGTGCTTGTGTGAGTTGTCAATCTCCTTGTATCGACATTGATGCAGAGCGCTCTTACTGGGAGGGAATAACCAGACCAGACCAAAAGCTAGTTTTCTACGGTTACTTTGGTCTAATGTTAGGATTCTATTTCTACTACTACTCGTACTCTGGCAACTGGGAATACTATTTCTCTGGTGCATGGACTCATGAAGCCGGGCAGTTACAGACACTCTTTAACCCTGGATTTTACATCTTTGCTCGCCCAATTCCCATCCCCAAGTTAGTTGCATCTCCGCTGACTTTAGCTGTTTTTACTGCGGCTAGCTATTTTAGTTTTGATTTACTAGAAAAAGCTTATAAAGCTTATCTGCAACGCCAAAACAAATACATCAACTCAGAACAGGTTCTCCACGTTTTATTTGTCTCATGTACCTTTATATCTTTCAACGTCTTCTTTTTGTTTGGCGGTCGCCCCAATCTCAACTTACTACCAAACTGGGTGATCCTAATCTTCAATGCGTTGGTTGCACTCTTCAGTGGCACATGGCTATATCACAGCCTAGAGCGGAGCAAAGAACGTTATTTCCGCGAAAGTTTAGTCAGTAGTTTGCGTCGGCAGTTAAACAAGCTAGCACTAGACTGGTCAAAGTTGTTGGAAGGACGTTCACTGCAAGACTTGCTACCAGATGAAGTGTACATTCTCGGAAAGGTACTGCCTAATTTTCACTTTTCAGATAGAGTAAGAGTTTATAAAGGAGTTTTGCTTGAGACCTTAGAAAAGGGCAATATCCGTTCTGCGGAAAGCTTGTCCGTTCTCAAAGATATGCGTCAGCAATTGAAAGTAACGGACTCAGAGCATGACTCTATTTTGAGGGAACTTGGGGTGGAAGATGCCAACCTGCTTGATCCACAAGTTCAACTCACCCGCGAAAACAAGTTGCGGCTTGATAGCTATCAACGTGCTATAGAGTTGCTGCTGTTGAAATCGCTAGAAAATGGTGTATCCCAGACAGAGATCCTCAATGTCAAGCAGAAGGAAATTTTGATATTGAGACAGGAATATGCCATAACCACAAATGAACATCAGCAGCTCTTAGCGGACATATTTCATCAAGACGGTTCAGTACACAAGACAGCCAAGAGCCTATTAACTCAGTTACATTCCTTGGCTGTCGGCGAGCAAATGCTGTACGACTTGAAGCCCTTTGAGCAAGCATCTGTTTATATTTTGCTGCAACGCGCTGTGCAGCAGAAGGAAAAACTCATAATTACTCAGTTACTGAGTATCCTCGAAACGTTGAGAAACTTTCCTGAGGCTTTCAAGATTGCAGGTTCAATCGCCTCTATTGCGCCAAATGCGATCACACAAATTCTGCAAAAGGAGCACTCCAGATGGCGAGAGTGTTTAGATCCTAAAATCATCAGTTCATTACAACAAACACAAGATAAGCTCACTCAGCCTGTGCTATCATCAACACATCTTGGCTCTGTCACTACGACTCGTGAGGCAATAATCGAGCTTCTGCTCGGGCTCTTACAAGATAATGATCCCCTGATACAAGCTGCCAGTCTTTATGGCCTGCATGACTTTAATCCTTTGATTGGCTTTCAGCAAGCGAGTCAAGTACTAGATGTTAAACCAAATAAAAATTGGCTCTTACATAAAACAGCTCAAAGAATTGTCGGTCATCTTCAGCATCACAATCAGCCTGTCTATGTACCGGCTCTGATTGCTCAAGTCAAAGCAATGAAATCTACACAACGACTAGTTTTTCAGCAGCTCACAATTCGAGTCGGGCGAGGAGATGAGAACGATATCGTCATTTTGGATGACCGCATTCATCAACAGCACGCTATCTTCTATTTGGATGACAAGGGAGTTATTGTTCAAGATTTAGGGAGCAATCAAGGTTTACGCATTGGTCGCGATTATATTCGCAATCAGTACAAGCAACTGAACCCAGTAGATATTGTTCGCTTTAGCAGTGAAGATGACTTACTCATTCTTGTGCAGTGGAAAATGCAACCCTTGCAAAAAGATAAAATCACGGGATCTTTAAGAACTTTAGAAGCTGATATCATACATGAACTTCTTACATAACTAAATTTTCAGGGTGGAACGGTAACATCGGATGCAGGATTAAGTTCAATATCCGTGAATGAAATTAATAACCAATAACAAGTTTACAAACTGAAAAATCTTAAAAGAAAGGGTTTTCTGTTAGGATCTACTGAAATAAAGTCGATAATTAATGATTAATTGTCGATGAACATGTATAAATATTTATGAAATTTTTAACTAAAAAAGTAGTGTAAATTTTCACTATTTATTATGATAATACCATAATATGGAATGACAATAGCTGACGAGAAAATCAGGTTTTGGTGTAAGAGGGTGTTTGAAAAGTTTTTATGGGTCAAATTTTCTGCTAATCGCCTCACCATAATACGGATCATGGCAAGGTAGATAAAGGTTTCCGATGTTTCTGGCAATAACTCATAGTCTCTAACCAATAGCCGACAGCCCATCAGCTTTCTCGTAAGTGCGCTCGACCACCCAACGTTTTTTGAGCAACACAAAGCCCTTAGTTTGTTCTGGGCGCAGAACCACCTGCACAATCCACCGGCAAAAGTTCATCACCCATTGCGATTTGAGGCTCATAATCATTGCCGCCATCTACCCAGATGGTTGTCAAGCGAGATACCTGGTCTTGAGACTGTTGGACCCATTTGAGAACTTGTTTACCCCCTTCACGCTCACCCACATTGGCTGCTGTAACCAAGACCCGCAAGACTAACCCCAAGGTATCGACCGTCGTAAATCGCTTGCGTACGAGTGATTTTCTTACCTGCATCAAAGCCCACGGATTGACTCACCATCGCGGCACTTTTCACGCAAAGTCTGCCTGCGAGAGTACTCTCGCAGGCAGACTTTGCGCCAGTTGCGAAAATATGTGTACACTAGCTTGCCTTGCGGGGAAAATCCCCAGGCAACGCTCGCCATCTAACGCCTTCTACCAAGATATAGAAGATGCCATTGAGGACTTCCCACATATCGACTTCACGCTTGCGACCACCCGGTTTGGGTTCACCGAATCAGGTCACTGAGAAATTCATATTGTGCGCGGGTCAGGTTACTGGGGTAAGCTTTACTCATGTCGCTTTCTCGGGGAAGTTTATTATCTATACGAGCCCGTAGACACCAGATAGCTTTTTTACAACATAGCCGACTTTTCAAACACCCTCTTACACATATAGTATCTAGCTGCTGTACATAGCAGTCATAAATATTCGTGAGCAACAAACAAGCCTGTAACCATTGAAAAAACCTACCTTTTGGCTCTAATTACTGATAGGAGTAATTATTTTGCAATACTTAATGTTTGATTAACTAACAATTAGAGTATTATAAGAAAAGAAATTTGCTGTACACATTCAGTAAAAAATTAGCCAATTTATCGTGGCAGCAGTCAACAGTGGCAAAGTATAAAGTTGACTGCCAAAAAGGAGGACAAAGAATTGCTAACAGTCCGTAGCGAAAATGAACTACAATTAACTGCTGACGTGCTGGTAATTGGTGGTGGTCCTGCCGCCGCATGGGCAGCATGGGCAGCCGCATCCCAAGGTGTCCTCGTCATCATTGTTGATAAAGGTTTTCTGGGTACGAGCGGTGCGGCTGCTGCCAGTGGCAATGGCATCATGGCTCCAACTCCTGAGAATTGGGACAAAGTTTTATGGGAGCGTTATCGCTTAGGAAAGAATCTAGCTAACTTACGCTGGATCGAGCGTGTTATCGAAAAAACTTGGCTCAGTTTGCCACTAGTGGAAGATTGGGGCTATCGTTTCCCCAAAGAAAACGGGGAATCCGTGCGCCAGAGTTATTATGGTCCTGAATATATGCGGGTACTTCGCAAAATTCTCTTGCGTGTTGGTGTTCAGATTCTCGACCAAAGTCCTGCTCTAGAGCTTTTAGTGGCTGACGACGGCTCAGTGGCTGGAGCAAGAGGTGTGCAGCGGCAAAATCATCGTACCTATACCGTTCGCGCTGGTGCAGTAGTCCTGGCGAATGGCGGTTGTGCATTCTTGAGTAAAGCATTAGGTTGCAATACTAATACAGGTGATGGACTGCTGATGGCAGTGGAAGCTGGCGGCGAACTCTCCAGTATGGAAGCTTCTAATCACTATGCCATCTCCACCGCTTTCAATGCCACAGTGACACGAGGTGTTCCCTTTGGCTGGGCTAGTTACACCTCGGAAGCAGGCGATGATCTTGGTGGCTATATCAATGGTCGTCGCGATCCATCCTTTCTCCCCAATGCCCTCCTGAAAGGGTCCGTTTATGCCCGTTTGGATCGCGCCACACCTGAAGTCAAGGCAGTGATTGAAAAGTCTCATTTCATCGCTTTTCTACCGTATAAAAAAGCTGGCATTGACCCCTACACAGAAAGAGTGCCTGTAACACTGATTTTAGAAGGTACAGTCCGTGGTACAGGTGGAATTCGGATTGTGAATGATAGTTGCGGTACAAAGGTTCCAGGACTCTACGCTGCTGGTGATGCTGCATCGCGGGAGTTTTTATCCGGTTTAGCTTCTGGAGGTGGTGGTCCCAATGCCGCCTGGGCAATTTCCACAGGACAATGGGCAGGAGTTGGAGCAGCTGCCTTTGCTAAAAGTCTGGGCGCTCATGCCCATGAACGGGTTGTACGTCCTGCAGGTCAAGCCGGATTGCGATCTCCGGACTCCGCTTCCGAAACATTCGATAGCGAGGCGATTGTGCGCGGTGTACAAGCACAGATGTTCCCGTTAAAGAAGAATTACTTGCGTTGTGAGCAGGGACTTCTGGATTCCCTCGCCGAATTAGAAACGCTGTGGCAGCAGGTACAAGCGAACCCGAAACAAGATACAGTGCGCGATGTGGAATTTTCTCGTCGAGCGGCGGCTCTCACAGCTGTAGCGCGATGGGCATATTTTAGCGCTTTACATCGCACGGAAACGCGCTGCGAACATATTCGCGTGGACTATCCCCAAACCGATCCAAATCAGCGTTATTATCAAGCAACCGGCGGCTTAGAAAAGCTTTGGGTGAGGCGTGATTGGATCAGGGATGCTCCTGCTACACCACCAGTACTAACCACTCAAACCACATCCTCTACATCAAAGTTTTAGCAGGAGTATCATGATCGAGCTTGTCAGCCATCAACTCTGTATCAATTGCAATGTGTGCGTCCAAGTTTGTCCTACCAATGTCTTTGAGTCCGTACCCAACCAACCACCCGTGATTGCCCGAAAGGAAGACTGTCAAACTTGTTTCATGTGTGAGGCATATTGTCCGGCAGATGCCCTCTATGTTGCGCCCCAATCTCATACCAATGTTGCAGTTAATGAGGATGATTTAATTGAACGTGGCATCATGGGTGAATATCGTCGCCTCTTGGGTTGGGGATATGGCAGAAAAAACAATAGTGAGTTGGATACTGCTCATAAGCGGCGCCAACTGCCACGCCCCGATCAAGTTTCTCCAATCAACAACTACAAACACCTCCATGACGTTACCAACCACCAATCTCGGTAAAACTGGATTGACCGTTTCGCGCCTTTGTCTCGGCACTATGACTTTCGGATTGCAAACAAACGAAGAAATTTCTAGGGACATCCTCGACACTGCCGCCGATGCTGGAATCAACTTTCTAGATACAGCCGACGTTTATCCGCTTGGCGGCGGGCTTCCGACTGCTGGACGCACCGAAGAAATCGTTGGGCGCTGGTTGAAAGGCAAACGCGAACATTTTATCCTGGCTACCAAGTGCGTAGGCAGAGTTGGCCCTGCGCCTTGGGATCAGGGTGCTTCCCGCAAACACATTCTGGATGCGATCAATGCTTCCCTAAAACGGTTGGGAACCGACTATATTGACTTGTACCAATTGCACTCCGACGATGGCTCAACCCCCCTTGATGAAACCTTGTCAGCACTAGACGCGGTGGTTCGTGCCGGGAAAGCACGCTATATCGGGGTTTCTAATTTTTTAGCATACCGACTCAGCCGAGCTTTAGGTCGTGCCGATGTGCAGAATCTAACTCGCTTTGTCTCGATTCAGCCTCGGTACAATCTGTTATTCCGCGAAATTGAGCGAGAACTGTTGCCCCTGGCGCAAGAAGAAGGACTGGGTGTAATTCCCTACAATCCGTTAGCAGGTGGTTTACTCACTGGTAAACACAATCTTGCTCAAGGTCCCACCGCAGGAACTCGTTTTACCTTGGGTGTAGCCGCCGAACGTTATCAAGAACGTTATTGGCATGATCGCGAGTTTAATACTGTCAAGGAATTACACACAGTAGCAGATTTATCTGGATTGTCACTCACTACCCTAGCAGTGGCTTGGGTGCTGGCTAATCCGATTATCACGGCCCCGATTATTGGCGCTAGCCGTCCAGAACAACTTGCTGATACCATTAAGGCAGTGGAAGTAAAACTCGACGACACTGTAAAACAAAAACTAGACGACATAACTGCTGAATACCGAAGGGGAGATTCTCGACGTTAAGAATGATCCTATTTAAGACCACCCGTCCAGTGGTCTAGCCATCCATTTTTATTTTTTGAACTCTCCCCCGGATTGAATCCGGAGGATTCTGAATCTTTGTGGTTACGGCGGATAAAATTCGTACTTCGCTAAAATCAAATGTTGTTCACTCTTTCCAAGCGCTAATTACATGTAGTGCTGATTTGCCTTGCCGATCAGTCATAGGAACCTCTAATTGTCTTACCATCTATGGGGACAATCTCTCCTCCCATATTCGTTATCAAGGTTTCTACCCATTTAAGAAAGCATCGATTCAACGCTTCTGGGTCAATGAATTCAAATACCCGACGGAAGGTGTCATCGGAGGGGATGCCATATGGTAATGCCAAAAACTCTTCTAACCAATGTTACAAGAGTAATGCCGTAATTCTCAATGTCTTCCCATTAAGAGCGCTCCGCCAATTATTACTAAAATAGCGATCGCGGTTGATGTCTGTGAATTGATGTTTCTTCGTTCGCTCTACTCTTGGGTCTTGGATGTCTCTGAAGTGCTTGATTAAACTCTGTTGAATAACTGTGATAGATGCCACTTCTTTTGACTTTCTCACAATGCGAGAAATTTTCTTGGCATCAGCAGATTTAATTTCAAAGCAAGGAGACATAAAGCTTGTTCCTTGGTATTTTTCAAGCAGCATTGTTGTCATCTCACTTATGTTGCACATAAGTCAAGTATGATTTATGCCCAGAAGGTTTACGCTTACTGGGCTGGATTTGTCAAGTCCAAATTATACAAAATTAGATGAGCTTAACCTGTAATTTGTTACTTAATTTATAAGTCTTGTGGAAGATAAAAAAGACGGTACTGTTTGCGTATAGTTAAGCTATCAAGGTTATTAAAACCAGCTTTTACGAAAGAAAGATTTGAACAATGAAAGGTCTATTTGTCGGTAGCTTATCCGTTTTGCTCTTATCTACTGTTTCTACAAGTGCAGTTCGCGCTGAACAAGCAGCTTCTAATCCTGCTGTTTCCAGTCAAACTTCTGCTTATCAAACTCAGGTATCACCTGTTAAGCTTGTGCTTTTAGCTTATAAAGGTGAATTAAAAAGCGCTGGTATTCCCAGTTATAAACAGTTTCAAACTGCCTTGGTTAACAAACAAATTACAGCTAAGGATCTTGTAAGAGCTGCTGTTAGCTCAAGACTACTACCACCAGAAACTCTTGGTGATCAAAAGTATCTCAAAGATGTTGATAGTCAATTGTTTAATTTCTCCTACAATCTCTGATCGGTCATGGCTAAAACACTAGTTGAGGAATTAAAGGTGAGTTATGGGGTGTTTGCAAGTTGAACATATTATCATTACTCAGTTCTACAGGTGGGATCCACCTGCCTGTATTTTCTTTGACACTCTCCGCTCTAAAGAGACGGAGATTCTTAAGACTTTTCAGCCTTAATATCCCCATTGCTGGGGTTGCTAGGCTCAACACGTTTGCTCACAATAGGGCGTATTGATATCTCCTCAAGGTTATTTCAGCCGTAACTTTCTTCCAGTCCGGAAGTAGGTTTTTATGTCTTATCTGACTTTTTTAGTATACAACAACTCTCGTTATTCACGTTGATGAGCAGCCAAAATTTTCATCAATAAAAGCCGTCCTATAAGAGGATGTTTGAAAAGTTTTGATGGGTCAAATTTTATGCTAATCGCCTCACCATGATCCGGATCATGCTAAGGTAGATAAACGTCTCTAATGTTTCTGGCAATAACTCATAGTCCCTGACCAACCGCCGACACCCCATAAGCTTTCTCGTAAGTGCGCTCTACCACCCAACGTTTTTTGAGTAACATAAAGCCCTTGGTTTGTTCTGGTCGCAGAACCACCTGTACAACCCAACGGCAAACGTCCATTACCCAACGCATGAACGCCTCACAGTCATTGCCCCCATCCACCCAGAGGGTGGTCAAACGACCAGGTATATCCTTTGACTGTTTGACCCGTTGAAGAACTTGTTTACCCCCTTCACGTTCACCCACATTGGCAGCCGTGACCAAGACTAACCCTAAGGTATCGACCGTCATAAATCGCTTGCGTCCTTTAATTTTTTTGCCCGCATCAAAGCCCACTTGTTGACTCACCATCGCCGCACTTTTTACACTTTGACTATCAATGATTGCTTCTGATGGGCTCGGATGACGCTCAATTTCGATTCTCGTCCACTTTCGTAGACTATCGTGAATGTGCAACTAAGGACGGGGTTTTAAACCCATTTTTTCGATAAAAGACTTCCAGAAAATAAATTATCCCGAAATGAACTAAATATACGCTTGGTGAGCCAGCGCTGCATGAGGGTTAGCCCGAACTTACGGCGACTGGCGTTAGCGTTAGCGAGTCTTCTCCCAAGGGGAGACGCAATCATGCGAACGAGCGTTAGCGAAGCGTTAGCGACGTTAGCGTAGCGGTAGCGAGGCACGAGCGTCAGGAGCGTCGGAACGAGCGTCACCCGTAAGGGCTTATTATCTTCCTTATCATAGTAAATATAATCCAATTTTTCACTTTATGCGCGAACTCACAGAGATACCAGCATTCAGGGGATACTTTGTAAAGATATGTAATGATTCACAAGTGCATAATACCCTCTAGGGCTGGGAGACGATAAGGCGCAAGGAACCGTCGAACTCGGGCAAGGTTCGCAAGGGATTATGGTAGATATCCCAAGTGCCGTTGTCGAGATCGCAGCGTAGGTGATCGATGTAGCGGCGGGTGGTTTCTTGGCTCACGAAGCTCCATGCAGAGCAGGCCAACCGGGCACCATCCTCTAAGAACCGATCAGGACGCCCGTAATAGGCTTCGTTGAAGCCATCCTTACAGTGGAGAGGGATAGGAACTGAAAGGATGGTCACGCGACTGCCAAGAAGCGAACCAATCCGTTGCAGGGCAGGGTATCGGCGGGCCTCCGCCGCCAGCACTTCCGGGGCGTAGGTGTTCAGCCAAAACTGTTGCACCAGATCAGGGTCGCACGACAGGACAACAACCGGACCCTTCGTCACCCGCCGCATCTGGTGCAGCCCGGCATCTAGATCGCTCCATTGATGCACGGTGAATGTCGCCATGCTGGCGTCAAAGTGGCTGTCCGGGAATGGCAGCTTTTCGGCGACGGCATCGATTGCAACGCTTAGATGAGCGGACCGCTGTGCTCGCATCGACGCGGAAGGCTCAACAGCGGTCACATCGCGGTCCAAAGGTTCATAGGAGCCTGCGCCAGCACCGACATTAAGCACTGTTCTTGCTGTGCCAAGTGCAGCATTGATGAACGCGGCTATCTGTGGCTCTGGCTGACGGTATATGGGATAATCTTTCCCAATTATGCCGTAGTTTGCATCACCGATACTGCCATCATCTTTTCTTCCTGCCATGTGTTCTACTACATCCCATTGTCACTAGTTGAAACTGACCCAAATCCTCAGAAATCGACTCTGCCCGGTCATGAATCCACCTGATATTGGTGGCTCCCACGGCTGCTGCTTGCTCTTAGGCAACTTTTAGCATGTCTGCTTTACTGAGCAAGTCCTACTTCCTCAGCAAAGCGATCCCGCTCGGAAATGCCAACTAATTAATCCCGCACTACAACCAAGGTCAAGTAATCGTCTCTTAACATCAAAAAGATATCGGCTAGAAAGTAAAACAAGGCTCGGGGGTACTTCGAGCGGTAACGAGCATAATACCAAGCAGCACCCTGAAATAAGGTTGGATCGTAGGCAGAAAGTATTGTAACCATTGGTAATTCTCCAAAATGTCATCGAAATTCGGAGGGTCCGAATGATGTATTTGGGCAGTATTTGCAACAGAATTTGAAAAAATACTGTTTATTGACCGATTTTGCGGTTAATTATTTACAAGTGTTACATAACCATAGGTAAAGTTCAAGTTCTTCGCAAAAAAAAGTATACGTTTAACTAAATATATGTTTTACTAATTATTAGTTAATTTAAATATAAATATATCGGTGTCATTAAATATGTTACGTAAGGGTTCAGGGTAGGTTTTCTTACCCTCACCCAATTTAATCAGACTGAGAAAAAATCGGATTTTAATTAGATAACCTAATAGTTAGCTACACATAATTTTCTTGCCAGTAAGACTTGTATTTCAGGAAAGACCGTGCGATAATGGTGAATAAATCTACGGTAAGCCTAGCAGTTAAAAGTATTTTAGCTTGGCTGGTGTAAAACCTGCCAGTCAGATTATTTGCCCCTGACAAATCAGCAAAATACATTGCTGTATAGGAGTAGTCACTAACCGTCCTTCATTCGGAGTTGCTCGGATATAAACGTCATGTCATAAGGTTCCGATTGACCTCTATACCAGAAAAAGCGCTCATCTTCGTTTTTAAGACCAATACCTTAATGGGATTTGCTAGTCTCAAGCGGTTAGAAGCGGTACATAGCCAATTAGCTGAATACAACCGACTTCAGTGCCAAGTCTTAAAAACATTTTCAAAGCAAACTAAACCCCGTAAGGGTGGGAGAAATCCAAAATGATACTAACTCAGTTTTTGTTGTTGACAAGAATGGTACGCCATTACAGTCAACTAACCCAGGAAAAGCAAGGATACTACAACGCTCATTTAGGGCTAAAAAGATTAGATTGTATCCCTATCAAGTTTATTCACCGCAGCGATGGTTACTTGTACAACTTCACTCAGATTGACTCTGATTTACTCCAAGATCGCGCTATCTAGTAATACGACGTTGATTTGGATTGGGCGTTGCCCTACATCAATTAAAAAATATAGAAAACTGCTCTAGCAGTCATTTTAAATTTCTCTGCAATCCTAAAGATTGGTTAGCAACCAAAACTTTGAAAATGAGGATAGAACCATGAGCTTAGACATCCCTGTTCTAGACAAACCCGTTTTCGAGAAACTCCCACAGGTTGAGGCAGAACTCAACTACCTCATTCCGATGGCGTCCAAGCCTGTCAATTACACCTACGAACCGCCACCAGGAATTCCACGCTCCAACGGGAAGCACGAGACACACAGGCTGCCAATCCATAATGCACGGGCAATCGCACAAAACCTATCCCTAGACCGAGAGGGTTTCGCATTCACTGTGCATGATAGCAATGTCCACAATTTCTATGACGAAGATGATATACGCCGCGTCTATTATCCTGAAACCGAGCAACTCTTGAAAAAGGTAACAGGTGCAACTCAGGTGGTGATTTTCGATCACACTCTCCGTAATGCTCAACGCTCAAAGCAGGGTGAGAGCGGGATCAGAGAGCCGGCAACGCGCGTACATAACGACTTTACAGCCAAATCTGGCTATACTCGCGCACGCATAGAGTTAGCAGCACGGGGGGTTGATAACATTGATGAACTGCTGCAACAAAGGTTTGCTGTGATTAACGTTTGGCGACCGATAGCACCAGTTCAGGAGTCACCATTGACAGTGTGCGCCGCTCTCAGTATCGCACCAACAGATCTTGTCGCTAGCGACCTCGTGTACCGCGATCGCGTTGGCGAGACTTACGCAGTCACATACAACCCAACGCACCGATGGTTCTATTTTCCGCAAATGCAACGGGACGAAGTGTTATTCATCAAATGCTTCGACTCCATAGAAGACGGACGGGCGAGGTTTGCCACCCATACTGGATTTGACGACCCGACAAGCCCGGTAGATGCCCCGCCGCGAGAGAGCATAGAGTTACGGACGCTGGTTTTCTACCCCTCATAGTTTTGGTGCTAGCGGATTTTGTGGAAACGTAAAAAAAAAACGAACTCAAACCTCAGGTAAACAAAAAAATGAGTACGAAAAGACGTGTTTGCTAGTAACAATTTCTAGGAATTAAGTCAGAATAGTTACTATTTTGGAGAAAAGTAGTAACTAGCCGCGCTTATGAGCGATCGCCATTCATCTGCAGCCACAACCTTGTCAAAATTTGGTAGGGGTTGGAGATGGCGGCGACTCCCTAAAATTCTCACTGTTACTGGTAAGAATCCAATCGGTCAGTTTAAAATCTGATTTGGCTAATTTCTCTGTGACTAAAAATTTCTTGGTTCCTTCTAGGAGTTGCAGTCCTTGAGCAGAAAATGCTTCCTCGGGAAACTGTTTGACGGAGAAGGAAGCTTTAACGATATTAATTGGGTATCCAGATGCTTGGGCGTGAAATTTGTAATATTCTTCTGGGTTGGCTTTAATATCTTTGACTGCTTCAAGTTTAATCTGATTCCACTTCTTGGGAAGATTAGGATGTTTAGCAAGGAAATTTTCTGTTATTACAGTAGCGCTTGTCCCTGGTAAGTCAGGATGTTTCGCTGCTTCATCAATTACTGGAAACCCTTTTGACACTAAAATTGGACCTGTACCAGTCGGTGCGGCAATAGCAGCGACATCGCCACGTTCTAGGGCGGCTTGGGCAACGCTTGGGAGTAGGTGAACAACGGTCACTTGTTCAGCAATGCCATTTTTTTGCAATAATCCTAATAAGTAGCGGTGCATATACGACCCAATTGAAGTCGCCACTTTTTGCCCTTTGAGTTCTGTAATTGAATGCGGTCCGTTTTTCTTAGCTAACAACCAAGCATTTTGCCCCACTTGCTCTTGACTAATTAATCGGGTTTTGATGCCATTAGCTTTGGCGACGATCGCTGGTGTATCGCCATAGATGCCAATGTCTACCTTCTCTGCTACAAGAGCTTCATTGAGATCTGGTCCGTTGGGAAAATGGAAGATCTGGACCTTTGCGATCCCCAATTTCTCTAATTCCGGCTTAAGGTTGCCTTTATGTATTGCCCAGCCTATAGGTCCAGTTGGAACATTAGTGTTACTAATGATCCCTAAGTGCAGGGTAGAAGTAGTTGATGGGGCTTGGGTTTTAGTGCTTGGTGCTTCTTTAGATAAGATTTGATTGGAACTACACGCGGTGTTTAGTAGTAAGAGAGATGCTATTAAGGTGGATAATCTGGAAAAAAGGGGTGGATGGACAAAATCAGTCATATGACTTCGCAAAGGAATTTTTTTATGAACCGCACCAGGCACAGAGGAGCCAGCGCTGCATTCTCGCAGTTCCGAGGAAAGTTTCCTTCCGTAGGAGACTGCGGAGCGCGATCTTCTCCCAAAAGAAGACGCTGCCTTGAACGACGTTCGTAGCGTCGAAACGAGCGTCACCCGAAGGGCGAACCCGTAAGGACGCGATACAGAGAGAAAATATAGGGTTTTTGATTTTTTGCGTAAATATTAAGTCTTTTTTTTTACTTTAAATGCTTTAGTAATTCGTAAGTTGAATCTTCTTTGGCTCCGTTTGTGCGTTCACGACCCCAACCGATATTTTTGCGATAACTACCTAGCAGTCCGGCTTCTGCAAGAGACTTCTCGTCTACTGACTCAAGCGGTTCGACTTGAGGTGCTACATAAAGGGCATCTACTGGACAGTACAATTCGCACATGAAACAAGTTTGACAGTCACTTTGTCTGGCAATGGTTGGAGGTGCGTTTTGTACGCTGTCAAATACATTTGTTGGGCAAACGTTGACGCAGATATTACACTCTATGCACCGCATGGCGCTGACTAATTCAATCATGTTGGTTGTTAGTTGTTCTACTAACTACTATTTACTAACCATTAACAACTCTTGAGTCTCTAGTTTTTTAGGTTCTGGTTTTACCCAGACTTGATCTAAACCTCCACTAATCAGGTGATGCTGCTGGTTCGCATCCAATTGTGGATGGTCTTCGTGCTTGTGCATACCGCGAGTTTCTTTGCGTTCTAAAGCGCTGCTGTACATCCATCGCGCTGTTGCTACCATTGCTGCTGCTTCCCGCGTCCGGACGATATTTTGATCGTTTGCAGATTGGCTATTACGAATTTCTTGCCAAAGTTGATTTAACCTCTGCAAAGATTCTGTCAAATTTTTCTCGTTGCGGAAATAGTTGCGATCGTAGGGGAAGACTTCGTCTTGGGTTGCTTGGATGATTTGATCGGGGTTTAGGGTGCGATCACTGCCAGAATAGAATGCAGCTTCGCCTATTGCTTCTGTTGGGCGTTGTGTTGCTTTATCTCCCAACTTATGGGCGTAAACGGTAGCAGATTGTCCAGCCCAATAACCTGAAGATATCGCCCAAGCAGCATTATGACTACCGCCGCCTGTGAACCCACCGCAGATTAATTCTCTTGTTGCTGCATCTCCGGCGGCATACAATCCTTTTACAGAGGTAGCGCAGGTATCATCCACAATTCTAATTCCACCTGTACCACGCACTGTTCCTTCGAGGCGGAGGGTGACGGGGAAGCGCTGGGTAAAGGGATCAATGCCTGCCCGATCTAAGGGTAGGAAGAAGTTGGGCTGTGCCTTACGCATGGCTGAGCGCATTTCTTCTGTTGCTTGATCGATAATGGCGTAAACTGGTTGATTCAACAAGGTTTTGGCAATCACCGAACGTCCCCCGTGTGAACCTGCGCCCGGAATTGGGGTGTTGTCTTCGTAGGTAAAAGTTGCCCAGCTGTAAAATAGGGTTTTGGTGACGGAAGAAAAGGCGGGACAGATGCCGTAAGCGTTGGAAAATTCCATTCCCGACATTTCGGCACCTGCTTCAGCCGCCATTAAGTAACCGTCCCCAGTTAAAACGTTGCATCCTAGTGCTTTACTTAAGAAAGCACAGCCGCCAGTGGCAATGATCGCCGCACCTGATTGCACAATCCATTTTTTACCCGTTTGACGGTTAATTCCTGTTGCACCTGCAACTGCACCATCAGATACCAACAGTTGCAAAGCTGGACTGTTGTCTAAGATTGTGACGCCTGCCCGTTTGATTTGCTTGCGCATCAGTCGCATATATTCTGGTCCTTGGAGACTACGCCGATAGGGTTTACCCGATTCGTCGGTGGGAAAGGGATAACCCCAGTCTCCTAACAGATTGACGTTCGCATAAGTTTGATCCAGTACCCGCTGCATCCAATCGCGGTTTGATAAAAATCCACCCAATGTTTCGCGACTTGCCATTGCTGCATCTCGAGCATCAGCATCAGGCGGTACGTACCAAACGCCGTTGCCAGATGCCGCCGCGCAGCCTGTGGTACCACAGTAACCTTTATCTACGAGGACAACTCTAGCACCACTCGATGCAGCACTCCAAGCTGCCCAAGTACCAGCCGGACCACCTCCAATTATCAGCACATCTGCCTGCAAGTTAGGATAAATATCAGTGGTAGATGACTCTTCTGACCAAAACTGATTCATACTGCTCAAATTCCTCGCTTTAATATCAGATGCCCACGACAGAAAGACTTTGGCGATCGCACAGTTTTGTTATGCAAGTTTTCAATAGACTGGCATCTACACTCTTAAAATACTGTTATTCTGTCAATTTACCGTATTTAATTTATAAAAATATAATCACATAGTTTCTTTAGAAAATCAAGGACAATTTTCAGAAAAATTTAAATTCAAGGCATAAAGCCCAATTGATCAAGATAGAAAAAAACATACGCAAAAGGTTGCGTATAAAAATGTTAATACAGCCTTAATTGCTTGATGATTGCTAAACAGTTGTGTTGCGTAGAGTGAGAAAGACTAAAACACAAGTAGCGCGTTTCAGTGAATCGTTGCTCAGATTGCTCTTCTGAAAAATGTCAAATGACTTTATAAAAAGAATTTCAGTTTTTCAGAGCCTGCGATCGCCGTTTCGGTTTCGCTATAACCAGATTAGCAATATTTGGCTGATTTCAATCTTTGATATCAGATCCGATATCAAATTTGCACTAATACTCCCTTTTTCTCCACATCCGTAGAGGCGTTTGTACAAGAAATTTAATGTTGTAATTTTTTATCAACTGCCCTTGCTATTTCACTAAGACTATGTAAAACTACTAGAATTATACTAATATCCTATCAATTAACCGAAGTTTATTAGACAACCAAAGGGGATAACAACTCTGCTAAAACAATTGAGCGGCAAAGCTTTCAGGTTACAGACCAAAAAATTGAGGGGATGAAAGGCTTTAGTTTTCAACTTCACAGCCTACCGAGGGTTTTTAGTGTTCCACCCCAGCCTTACTCTTGCCAGATATAATTATTGGAGGTTTTTTTGCATGGGATCTGATCCGAATAGGGAACGCTAATACCGATGTTGGATTTTAACCGCACCCTCGACGTAGATAAAAGTGAATCGACCAAGGAAATCATTAACAAGCAACAACAGGTTGCAGACTTATGGTACAGCCTAAAACTTATTCCTAAGAAGGTCAATGTGAGAGACGGGTTTTTGACACCCGAACAGTATGCCGAAATTACTCCCAAGGATGTGCTAGCTAAAAAGTAGCAAATCAATTCTCAGGATAAATCAAAAAAGGAGATTATTATGCCTACATTGACTTCAACGAATTTTCAAATAACTCCCATTGATGCACCCTTAGGAGCTGTGGTGCAACAGGCTGGATGCAAGCCAACCTGTTGCACCTGAAGTCCTGTTTGCAACTGAAGCAAGCTCTGCGCGATTACCATATCTTGATTTTCAAAGAGCTTTTGCTCTTTGATGTGCAACTATTGGACTTTGCATTTTACTTTGGCTCACTCTATGTACCACCAGATGATATTCCGGTGCTAGCTTCTAAGGGTAGGAGTTACTCCGGTGGTGATTCCGATTTCCAACGTTGATGGCGGCTACACTGGCTCTGGAGAGATTCCCTTCCATTCCGATCACCAATGGACTCCCTATCCTTCGAGTAGATCGCTGCTTTATGCGCTGGAAGTTCCAGTTAAGGGTGGAGATACCTATTGGTTAAATCTTAATTTGGCATATGAGACGTTAGATGAGTCAACTAAGCGACGGATTGCTGACTTGAAGTTGATTACGTACAACCCGTTTTTGCGAAATCCTGACGCACCAAAAGCTAAATATCGTTTGGATCAAAGTATTCCCCTGATCAGTCCTGTCTTCCTCCATCCTTTGGTTCGGACTCACCCCGATAGCGGCAAAAAAATTCTCTCCCTGAGTTTGACTACTGAAGTCGAAATTGTCGGCATAGATCCGCAAGCAGGAGCAGAATTGATCGAGCAGTTGAGACAGGATCTGAATCAACTTCAGTTTTATTATCAACACAAATGGTCTGTGGCTTGATTGTCTACTGGGACAATCAAGCTACCTTACACTATCGTCAAGCATTTGATCCGAATCAGCGACGGGTAATGAAGCGCGTCAGCCTTGCAGGTAGTCGTCCATTTTGAAGTAAATACAATCTTGAGTTGCTAACATGACTACAATTTCTACATACGACCCAACGTTATTTGAAGGTGCTGCTTGGTATTATGCTCGTTACAGACCTAAATATCCACCAGCTTTGTTTGAGTTGCTAACAGAAAAATTTCAACTCAATGGTCAGGGACGGCTTCTTGACCTTGGTTGTGGTGCTGGGTTGATTACAATTCCTTTAAGTGATCGCTTTGAAGAAGTCATTGGGCTAGATCCTGATCCAGATATGCTTAAAGTTGCCCACCGGGAAGCAGAAGCATCAGGAGTAACAAATATCAGTTGGGTGCAACAACGAGCAGAACTAATTTCTCCCGCAACAGGCAAATTCCGTCTGGTAACAATTGGGCGTGCTTTTCATTGGATGCAACGGGAACTTGTACTAGAGCGAATTTATAAGTTGCTCTCTACTGATGGTGGAGTAGCAATTATTAATGCTCCTCAAGATGCTTGGACTAGTGAGCATCCGTGGAAAAAAACAGCGATCACAGTTGTCAAGCGGTGGCTGGGTGAACAACGTCGGACAGGTCAAGGTGGACAAGGTGTGTGGAAACCTCTAGCAGTTTCCCATGAAGAGATATTGGCTAAATCGCCCTTTCCTCGCATCGATAAATATGAGTTGAAATTTGAGCAATCTTGGACGATTGACACTTACCTTGGCTATCTCTATACAACTGCTTTCTGCCTACCATCTTTTGTAGGAGATAATTGCGAAAAATTCGAGACGGATCTCAAAGAATCTCTGCTTGCTGTCGAACCATCTGGGCAGTTTACAGAAGAACTACCCGTCTATGTTATTGCTGCTTGGAAGCAGTAAATTTTCAGCTTTGGTGGGCAATGGTAGCCCATTCAAGCGGAATCCGAGGGACAACGCCGAATGGTACAACCACATCAAGGCAGTCGCGAACAATTAGAAATTAGTCCCAATTTATGGTCAGGAGTTGGCTTAGTGCGTGGAGGGGCTGGTACTGACTATAACGAACCGTATCGTCTTGTTTAACTTCTAGAAAACATCCAATCGTAGCTAAACTGGAGTTTGTGTCTATGTCACCGCAATCAACACAACAATTAGAGAAAAACGTCTCTCAAACGCAATCTCCCCTAAAAGTGCCTGCCACTCGCAGACGGAATCAGCGTTCCCATCAGGCAATTCTCAATGCTGCTGCTGAGTTATTAGAGGAAAAAGGCTATGGCGGTGTTTGTATTGAGGCGATCGCCAACCGTGCAGGGGTGGGCAAGCAAACTATTTACCGTTGGTGGTCATCCAAGGCGGAGGTAATGATGGAAGCTTATTCTACCGATGCCGCACACAATTTTCCCACACCTGATACTGGTTCAGTTAAACAAGACCTGTGTCAGATTCTGCAACAAATGTTTACAGTGCTGACAACGACGACGGCGGGTGCTGCTTTCACCGGACTCATTGCGGAAGCGCAAATGGACACCAATTTAACTGAGGCGTTTCGCGAACAGTTTATTGCCAGTCGCAGAAAAGCTACCCGTACCATTTTAGAGCGAGGTATCGACCGAGGTGAAATACGCCCAGATCTGAATTTAGAATTGGTAATTGATGGAATTTATGGTCCAATCTGGTATCGGTTGCTGTTAAAGCATGCACCTTTGGATGATGTATTTACGGAAGAATTGATAAATTTATTGATGCTAGGTATACAAAGTTAGCGGGTGCGTTGCGAGTCATCTGTGATAGTTTAGGAGTGATTTATGGTAGGTAAATTAGATGGAAAAGTGGCGATTATTACTGGCGCTTCTTCTGGTATTGGGGAGGCTACAGCAGTCGCCTTAGCAGCAGAGGGAGTAAGAGTCGTGATCGCAGCAAGACGTGCTGAGCGTTTGAATGCGGTAGCAAAAAGGATCGAAGCCACCAGTGGTCAGGTATTGCCTATTGTTACGGATATTACAGACGAAGCTCAAGTGAATTATTTGGTGCAAAAGACTAACGCAGAGCTAGGACAGGTGGATATTCTAGTTAATAATGCAGGAATTGGCGTGCTAGGCACAATTGATACTGGAAATCCTGCAGACTGGCGGCGAGCATTGGATGTGAATGTTCTAGGAGTTTTATATGCTACCCATGCAGTCTTACCTATTCTCAAAACCCAACAATCTGGACATATAGTCAATATTTCTTCTGTCGCAGGACGGACAGCGCGGGCTGGTGTTGGAGTTTATAACGCTACCAAATGGGGTGTCAATGCTCTTTCAGAAGCATTACGCCAAGAAGTGTATAAGGACAATATTCGCGTTACCATCATCGAACCAGGCTTAGTCGATACACAATTCAGTGACTTCATTTCTGATCCCATTGCCAAACAGCGTAGCGAAGAACGACGTAAGAGAATAACGCCTCTAAAAAGTGAGGATATTGCTAGAGCTATAGTCTATGCGGTGACACAACCCCAACATGTGAATGTGAATGAAATTCTGATTCGACCGACTTCACAAGATAACTAGGGTTTTTGCTCTATGAGTTTTCCGCCCAATGGTAGCGATCGCAATGCTTGTGAGAAATGCGGGCTGACTAGTCTAAACTGTAGTAGTATTTCTGAAACAACCCGCTGTACATATCATGTATATATATTTAGGTTCTTCAGTACTTGTTATGCTGAACTAACATAAGAATCCACCTGCCTGCATTTTCCATAACTTGTGGTAAGCACCGCCGAGTGCCAGCAGCTCGGTGTGGGTACCATCTTCGATGATACGACCTTGATCAAATACCAAAATGCGATCCAAATGCGCAATAGTAGAAAGCCGATGAGCCACCACGATGACCGTTTTTCCATTCATCGCTAAGTCTAGGGTATCCTGGATCGCTTTTTCGGTGAGCGAATCGAGGCTGGAGGTGGCTTCATCTAAGATCAGGATCGGCGCGTCTTTGAGGATCACCCGTGCGATCGCAATGCGCTGCCGCTGCCCTCCGGACAGTTTAACACCGCGTTCGCCGACCAGAGAGTCATACCTCTCCTTCGTTCGCTCAATGAAATCGTGAGCATGAGCCTTGCGTGCTGCCTCGATCACTTCTGCATTAGTTGCCTCTAGGCGTCCGTAACGAATATTTTCCAGCAATGTCCGATGGAACAGAGATGGATCTTGTGGAATCAAGCTAATTTGGGCATGTAGAGCATCCTGAGTCATGTCTCGAATATCAACCCCATCAATGAGAATCTGTCCAGATTGGGGGTCGAACAGACGCAAAATTAGATTGACAAAGGTAGATTTTCCGGAGCCAGAAAAGCCTACCAGTCCGACTCGCTGTCCCGGTTGGATGGTGACACAGAGATGATCGAACACTTTCTTCTGGGCCAAGTAGCTGAAATGCACGCGACGAAACTCGATACGCCCTTGGGTGATTGTGAAGGGGATCGCATGCTCGCGATCAATCAACTCGTGGGGTTGAACGATGGTGAAGACACCATTGGCAACATTGCCGATATGTTCAAAGAATTCTATAAAGCGTTTACTTAAATTGCGGGCTTCACTGATGATCAATAGCGACAGACTGGTTGCTACCACAAAGTCAGCACTAGCGATTTTTCCTTGACTCCAGAGGGAGAGTGAGTAATACAGAGTGCCAATTTTCAAAATCGCTGCTGAAATAAACTGAAACCAGCGAATTCGCTCCGAGTGCCAGTTAGATATTCTTACTTCTTTGAATTCGCGCCCTAATTGCTCATTCAAATAGCGTCGTTCAAAACCCAAGCGAGCAAACAGTCGGCTACTAGTAAGATTTGTTACCGTATCTACAATGATGCCAGTTGTCTCACTTCTGGCAGCTGCGGCTTTTCGGGAGTAAATTCGACAGCGAGTTGCTAACCAGAAAGAAATACTGACGAATAGAACTGCCCACACTCCCACAAATGCAGCAAGCGGAGGATAGGTGCGATACAGTAAAGTTGTAGCAACAGTATATACGATGATTACTGGCATAAACTCAGTAATCAGCATTTGCATTGTTTGGGTTACACCTAAAGAAGATTCGCTAATCCGATGTGCCAAAGCCCCAGCAAAACTGCTGCTCAGGTAGCGATGGGAATGCTGTTGCAAGTAGGCATATAGATACCGGACTATGTGCTGGCGGTGAATTGGGTGACGGATAGTTTGCAAGAATCCAGATGATCGCCCGAATACCACTTCACCCACACTCAAGGCGATGAACAGCATTATTGGTTGGCTCACAGCATCAAAAATATGTTTGCTGTCGCCCGCCCGTTGCGTCACGCTACGGATAATCTCGCCAATGGCATAGGGCAACATAATGCCACAAGTTGCGTGTACTGTCTCCAGGAGCACCATTGCCACATACCACCAGCGAAACTGATTGACAAAATAGCAAATAAACATGAATGGAGTTGGTGGTAAGTTGGGTGCATTGGCAGCACTTTGAAAGAATTGAGGTGAACGAGGACTTTTGATTAAAGAACGGCGATCGCGTCGTATCACTTCAGCTTCTCCTTAACATGATCACAATCTGCCAGTATTTCACTAATTTCAGTGAGTCTGCTAATGCGTTCCACTCCTCGAGGAGTATCCTCCAACTTGACACGATACCGATCAAGCCAGATTCCGACCATTCCAGCCTTCTTTGCTGCGATCGCATCCAGTTCAAGATTGTCGCCAACAAAAAGACTCTCCTGTATCTGCACTTCCAGGAGCCTTACCTGAAAATTGCTGCAAACAAGAAAGCAGAGAGGTGAGAGCAGAGGGGAAAGAGGTCATTTTTTTATTCTCTCCCTTGTTAAGTACTCCCTGCTCTACTAGGTCATTTACGCTACTACCAGGTTCTTATCCACTTGTTTGGATTCGATCTTCGCTACTTTGGATTCAATCGCCGTACCCTTGAAGAAATTGGGGTTGGCTTCGGTATAAAACTTGTAGGGATTAGCGAATACATAGGACTTGAAGTCGGCTTCGGTCAGGACGCCTTCTTTCACGAGTTCCCAGCTTTCAGCTAGTGGGGCGGTGAGATCAGGCACATCCCAATGACCAACATCCGAGGAATAGATCGCGTTGATCTTGACACCTAACGGATTGGCTTTGTCGTTGAATGCTGCTGCTATAGTGCGATCGTCAGACTCAGAACCAAAGAAGAAACTGTTCACCCAGCGATCGCGGATATCCTCAATTGTTTCAATGCCTGCTGCCGCAAAATCTTCCAGTTCGCTACCAATCGGCTGACGACTATGACGAGTGAATGAAGATCCCAGTACACTTTTGGTCAATTCCTCTTTGTCAAGGGAATGCCCTTGAGTAATTTCGCCACCGAAGCGCTCAAATAGCTCGAACAGCTCCGTTGCATTTGTCAGATCTGGGTTGTAGTTTTGCAGTGCCTTGAGATTACGCTTGGAGAAGCGATCTACCAAATGAATGTAGACGTGGGCACCCCAATCTGCGCCACCTTCCAGCATACCTACTCGCAACTGTGGAAAACGCTTGGTTACACCGCCAAAGAATAGCGCTTTAGCAAATGCTTGCGAGCCATCTGCAAAGTGACCAATATGGTTGTTCATGTAGTTACTGATCGAAGAGCGTCCAGTCCACCCCTGACTGCCGTAATGGGTGGTGACGGGTACGCCCAGTTCCACGACCTTAGCCCAGAAGGGATCGTAGTCGTATTCACTATCTAGTCCGTAAAAGTCGATATAAGAAGCATACTTGGCAATTTCCGGAAATTTATCCGGTGGATACTTATCAGCAATCGCCTTAATCGGTCGTTTCACACCACCAAGGATATTAATCACCTTCAATCCCAGTGTCTTCACAGCAAATTCTAGCTCCTCAATGGCTTCAAGCGGAGTCGTCATAGGAATGCCTGCCACTGGTGTCAGGCGATCGCTATATTTACGGTAGATATCAGCATGATAGTGATTGACCGCACGTTGCAGTGCCTGACGGTTTTCTTGACTTGCTCCAGCCGGTGCGAGGACATTGTTCGGAAACAGCACTGAATAGTCTGATCCCTGCTCCGCCTGACGCTCATAGAACAGTTCGGGGAGGGTGTAAGTAGCGAGATCCAACGTGTTGCGGGTGACTCTAGCCCACCAAGGCGAGCGAATTGTGCGGTTGTAGTGACGTTCTTCTGGAGTTTGTTGATACCAATCTTTACCGTTGCTCTTGGAGTTGAGACGGGAGGATTCTGCCTTGCGTAATTCGTCCACGAGTTTTGCGCCACCGTAATTAGCAATGTAATCCTCAAGAGCCGGGGTGAAATCATTGGTGTGAACGTCAGTGTCGATTACCGGATAATCAAGAGTTGCTCTAACTGCGGCAGAAGGCGAGGTCTTTAATCGGCTATATTCAGTCATGTCTTTTTCCTTCAAAAAATTACAGGTTTTTCAGGTTCTTGCATTCGGTCTACCTCAAACCGGAGGCGATCTGCAAAAAGCACGCTTTAATTGGTATGACTTAACCATCCGTGAAAAGAAAAATTTATTTACGCCAACACCAATCTCTCATCCACAAGTTTTGCGGCAAAACTATTGCCCGGACGCCGCAGTCCCAGGTTTTCACGCAAAGTACTACCCTCATATTTGGTACGGAACAGTCCGCGTTTTTGTAGGACGGGAACGACTAGAGTAACGAAGTCATCTAATCCTGTGGGCAAAATTGGCGGCATGATATTAAAGCCATCTGCCGCACCGTTGTTGAACCATTCCTCTAGTTGGTCGGCAATGGTTTCAGGAGTACCAAGTATAGTGCGATGACCTCGTGCGGTAGCAAGAGAGAGATATAACTGGCGCAGAGTGAGAGTGCCACGAGTAGCCAAATTTCTGACTAGTTTGAGACGACTCTTGTTGGTGTTGGTGTCGCTGGGCAGTTCGGGAGCCACATCATCTAGGGAATATTTCGACAGATCGACACCTTTGTAATAGTTCTTTAAAATACCCCACGCCACATCGGGATGGATCAACGATTGCAGGAATTCGTACTTTTCCTGAGCTTCTTCTTCGGTACGACCAATGATTGGGAAAGCACCAGGCATGATTTTTAGATCGTCTGGAGAGCGCCCATATTTCCCCAATCTACCTTTCATATCAGCATAAAATTCCTGGGCATCGGCTAGGGTTTGATTGGCAGTGAAGATCACTTCGGCAGTGCGTGCAGCTAAATCGCGTCCAGGTTCAGAGGCTCCAGCTTGAACGATCACCGGGTAACCTTGGGGCGGACGACCGACGTTCAAAGGGCCTTTTACAGAAAAATGTTTGCCCTTGTGGTTGAGTGTATGCAGTTTGTTCGGAGCGAAATAAATACCAGATTCTTTGTCGCGGATGAAGGCATCGTCTTCCCAGCTATCCCACAAACCTTTCACCACTTCCACAAACTCTTCGGCGCGTTCATAACGCTGGCTGTGTTCCGGGTGATGCTCAAGTCCAAAATTACGTGCAGCATTCTCATTGCCTGTGGTGACTACATTCCACCCCGCCCGGCCCTTACTCAAGTAGTCCAGGGAGGCAAATTTACGTGCCAGGGTGTACGGTTCTTCATAGGTAGTCGAGGCGGTCGAAATGAAGCCGATGTTCTGGATCACTGAGGACAAAGCCGAGAAGAGAGTGACCGGCTCGAAATGGGCTATTTTACCGTTGCGATGCTGAGTTTCCGGTGCCTCGCCCCAGACTCCTGGGCTATCTGCTAGGAAAACTGCATCGAACAAGCCGCGTTCGGCAGTTTGGGTAATTTCCTTGTAATGCTCGAAATTTAGACCAGCATCTGCTTGTGAATCAGGGTGTCGCCAAGCAGATACATGATGTCCAGTGGCTTGAATGAATGCACCTAAACGAAACTTACGTGTTTGGCTCATATGCTTTTTTCTTTTCTATAGTGCGTTAGCGGCGCTTAGCGTTTGCGTAGCGTTCCTGCTGAAAGGTATCACTGAAAGGCGTTTAGCTAAAGCCTTTTCATCTAACGTCAATTATTATTTGACTGCTGCTACAGTCTTGTTGACTAATTCCTAACTGCTCAAAACTCATGCATTCACCCAGATTGACTGACATATCTTGGTCAAAAGCACATGGCTAGTTGAAAAATTCAAAGTACTATTTGTTTACCAACTAACAGGTGATTCTTCTGAATTCTGACTTAACACCCTGGCAAAAGACAACCTCTTTGTAAACAAAATATATGTTAACCTAGTATTACGTAAATCTAATTATTAGATTAACTAAATATATATGGTCGGAAAAAGGCCTTGCCTTAGATGAGGTGCACATCGGTAGCGATAGTGTTAGCGACGCTCATAGCGTCGGAACAAGCGTCACAAGGAAGGCGCAGCGTCTAGGCTGCTATCTAACCAATCATCAACGAATATCTTCTGGCTGTCTCTCCACGCGAACCGGAGATGCAGTTGTAGATGAACCCACGTTTAAGGCGAAGAAACTCAACCAATTATTGAAGAAGGCAGCTATGCTGAGGGCAGAGGGCACTTATGTTTCGTTCAGATGGGGATTCCGACCCCGACTGAACGAGAGCCACGCTTACGGACGTTCAATGGGGGTCTTAAACCCTTGTTCCCTTCGGTCACGGGCAGAGAACAAGAGTCTAAATTCCCTTCAGCATAGCTGCCTCCTGCCCTCTGCCTTTCCCGATAAAACTATTATTTTGTACACATGCCCAAAAGGCTGTAGACGTCAAGGACGCTAAGAAAAAGATAGGTAATCTTGTAGCGGTTTGGGAGTAAGACAATACGGTTCGGATATGATAATTTAGCTCCCGACAACTTTTGGGGAATAAGAAGTTTATTTAGATAAATTACTGTATACTGGTAGAAATACAGTAGTATAATATAAGAAATAGCGTAAATATCCTGAATTTGGCAAGTAGAGAGTTGATTGTGTACTTATGTAATACCGCTTGCTTTTTACTACGGTCTGTGCAACACTCTTATTTAACAACTGCAAAGTACGGTAAACTTATAGACTTACAGTAATAAAGTTATAGCATCAAAAAACCAAGTAGTTGTAGCTCTGGAATTGTTTGGAAAAAACGATGTTAACAGATTCTCAAGAACTAGCAGTTACCACTGATTCATTAAAAGCTGTAAATGCTATCAATGACTTTTTTGAGCAATTACTTAGTGTCGGAAACAACGGTCGAGTTATCCTGGAGGTAGTTGAGGCAAATCCAACTTGTGCGATGCCTTACGGCAAGCCGAGTCGCGCTTCTTCTGGTGCGAGACGCTACACGTAGCTTGCTTCCCCGAAAGGGTACGTCGTTCGCGCAGCGTCTCCCTTTGGGAGAAGATCGCGCTCCGCTCGGAGTTCATGATTGCGTCTCCCCGAGTGAGAAGACAAGGGAGATTGAAGATCGCGTCTACGCCAATGCTCATGCAGCAGCTTTTCACTTATTTTCAGGCACAGGTAATGCGATCCCTCAGGCAACAGCGTTTCTCAACACTGCAAAAGCAAACCTAAAGCGTGCCAACGAACGCGAACAGCTATATATAATAGCAGCTATTGACGCTTGGATAAAGCGCGATACTAGGAAGGCGATGCCTTACGGCAAGCCGAGTCGCGCTCCTTCGTCGCTACCGCTAACGCGTCTACGCTCATCACAAAGCTATTGCTGAAGCTTTTCTCCGCGATTTAGTCTCGTTGCATACCTGCATCACTACAGAAATTCTGGTGATAGTCAGAGAATGCTGCGGATTGCAGAAAAAGTTTTCAGTGCCAACGACAACTGGCTTTCTAGCCGTGACCTATCAGAGATTGTAGGAGAAATTAAACAATTGACTATCAACATCTTTGAGAAATTTTTGATCACCAAGAGTTTCTGGTGGTAGTAGCCTTGAGCTAATAGCACCTCTTACAAGATCCTTAGCTGTAATTTGTTTGTTAATCAAAGCATACTGAAACTGTTCATAACTGGGAATACCAGCGCTTTTGAATTCACCTCTATAAGCTAAAAGGACAAGCTTAACAGGTGATACCTGAGTTTCATAAGCAGAAGTTTTACTGGAAACAGCAGGATTATAAGCTGCTTGTTCAGCGCGAACTGCACTTGCAGAAACAGTAGATAAGAGCAAAACGGATAAGCTACCAACAAATAGACCTTTCATTATTTAAACCTTTGTTTCATGAAAGCAGGTTTTAATAACCTTGATAGCTTAAGCATAACGAACCGTATCGTCTATCCTATCTTCCATAAGACTGATCACCTAAGTAACAAATTATTTATAACTATACCTGTGTATCCTTCTTTCCTGTTTCCTGCCGTAACGAGTAAGTTTACAACTCCTGCACGGATTGCTAAGATGCATATATGGTAATTATTGTCAATATGCAAGTCTACATATTAGCCCTTTTAAGGTGTGTTAATTTTCTGTGTTCTTTAGAGCTAGAATCTTAAGTCCTTTTAAAGGATGCTCACTGACTGCAATCACATTCTACTATTTTTTTGGGGAAAAAATTTTATTAATACAATCCTTGCATTACACAAAGCTATATGCGAAAATTGCTTTATCAAAAAAATACGATAAGTCGATAAACCTACAGTATTTTACTATGAATTCTATGATCATTAGGGATGACTAGGAAATAATTGAAATCGAAATCAAACTTTAGAGATTTGAATTAATCAGTGAAGAACTTCTTACACTGTCATTAATTAAAACAGATATCTCAAAAATGTCTGTTTTAATTAATGTGTGCTTGAAAGTCTTTCTCCTGGTACTCATAAAAAGAGGAACAGGATTTTCAGAATTAGAGGATTTGCAGGAGAGAAACAAATCTTCTTGCAAATTCCAAAATCTTTCAAGATTTTGCTGAAAAACGCCAATTAATGATAATTAGCAGAACGCTCTGAGCAAGTGTTTCTGTTCAGAGGGAACTCCAGAGCAGGAAGTAGGGAGTAGGGATCTCTTGGGTTCCCACGGCGCGCATCTGTGGGATTCAAGGATGCCGTGTTTCTCTAAAAGAGCGCGTCTCGCAACACATCTTTTTTTAAAGTGGGCTGTCTTACCCACAACGCTCATTTTTTTAGTTCTCTATTCCCTGCTCCCTTTTTTGTAATTTGCTCTATCAATTTTTGTTTTGAGCCAATACATACAGTTTTGAGGTTGAGGAGTCATGTTGTCAAAATTTTACTGGAATTCAAGATGGATACTGTTCCTGCTTTCCATGATAGATGTGCTTACGATCCCGTTTATTAATCCTGCAAAAACTTGGGCAGATATACCTGAATCTTCCTCATCTACTTTAAGTGTGCCTTCATCTCCATCTCTCCTCAAGCCTATCTCACAAACACTTTCACCAGTCCCTGAACAATCATCTATTTCTCAAGCTGCTGACTTTACAGAAGAAGATAAGATTAATTCTGTCTCTGACATTTTGAATGGCAAGCGATCGCCTATTTCTAAACCTACTGATTCACAAAAAGAAGACCAAGCTAATTCTGTTTCCCAGCTTGCGGATATCAAATCGACCGACTGGGCTTTTCAAGCATTGCAATCATTAGTAGAACGCTATGGTGTAATTACTGGTTATCCCAACCACACTTTTCAAGGTAATCGAACATTGACTCGCTACGAATTTGCAGCAGCGTTGAATGCAGCAGTAGATCGGTTACGAGAGTTGCTTACAATTAATACAAGCGACCTAGTCAGAAAACAGGATTGGGAAACCCTGCAAATATTACAAAATCAATTTTCAACAGAACTGACTACACTGCGGGGAAGAGTTGATCTGCTGGAAGCAAAAACAGAGACCCTTAAACAACAACAGTTTTCCCCCACAAGTATATTGAATGGTCGCGCCCAGATTGTCGTTGGCTCACTTTTCGCGGGCAATAACGTCATTACCAAGAGACCAGCGCCTCGCGTCGTCACAATGCAAGATAATGTGTCTTTGCGCTTGAACACAAGTTTTACTGGTAAAGATGTACTAAGTATAACAGCGGGAGGTGGAAATATTACCTCATTGGGACAAACAAGAGCGGGATTATTGGGAACTTATGATGGGAGAACTTCTGATAACGCCGTTCTTTCACTTGCACCCAATCAAGTTGCACTGACTGGTTTCCGCTATCGGTTTCTACCGACTCCAAATACCCAAGTCAATATTTATGCCCAAAACGATGGAGCCAATGAGATCGGCTTTTCTGTTCCGATTAACCCATATTTTGAATCTAGTTTTGCCAGTGGTGCTAATGGGATTTCACGATTTTCGCGGCGGGCTTTAGTCTATAATTATGGGGATAACGGTGCCGGAATTGCGGTACTCCAAAAATTAGGTAAACAGTTCCAAGTAGGTCTAGCTTACAGCGCGCCCAACGGTGCCAATCCGTCAGCTAACAATGGCTTTTTCTCTGGCAGATATTTATTTCTAGGGCAAATATTGTACAACAACCCTAAAAGCAATTTTCGGGTGTCTGCTGCATACGTCAATACTTATAGCCCGCCAAATACCCTAGGTTTCAATGGAACAAACTTTGGTCCAGCAGCTGGGAGTAATCTGGTAAATAGTACAGTGGCTGGAACCGGAACTGTCGGCAACCTGTATGGCGTACAGGCGTTCTATCGGGTTAATCCCAAGTTTGCAATCAATGGGTGGGTAAGTTATGCAGTACACCGCTATTTGGGGCGTGGAGATGGTCGAGCTATGGATTGGGCGGTAGGACTAGCATTCCCGGATCTTTTTAGTCAAGGTAGTCAAGGAGGGTTTTTTGTTGGTATGGCACCGAGACTCATCAGTCTCAATAAGAGTGTAAATTTGGGAGCAGGTTTGGGGCAAGCGGACAAAGATGTCTCCCTGCACATTGAGACATTCTATCAATATAAACTTACAGATAATATTGAGATTACGCCAGGGTTGATTTGGGTTACTGCACCAGACTCTGATGCCAGCAATCCTAGTAGTTTATATGCTTGGGTTCGTACTTTATTTAGGTTTTAAGACTTCCGCCAAACTCACACCTAAAAAGATCGGGATGTCTGGTAGCCCCGAAATACGAGACTCAAGAAATTAAATGAATTGAGTCTCGTATGTTATTTATATCGGGGCGGAAAGACTACCACTTGCAGATTTATCTGCCGTGCCGTTCTCTAATCAATTGCTCAATATATTCACTACGCTCAAACAATTGATTCTAATACTCAACAGACCATTGCTAAAAGAGCTTTTTTGGCATCGGAACGGGTAATGTTTGGGCGTGCTAAGAAAGTTCGTTTCAAAGTACCTAGTCGCTTCCGCTCTGTTGAAGGAAAAATAAATAAACAGGGACTACGCTGGAAAGATAATCAATTAGTTTGGGGTAGCCTCAAGTTACGTCCAATCATTGATGAGTCTAACGATGTCATCATGCATGGACTACAATTTCCTATCAAATATGTTCGTTTATTGTGGAGAGACTTAAACGGTAAACGTCGTTGGTATGCTCAACTCATTAATGAAGGACAATCCTATCAAAAAGAGAAAAATTACATTTCTGACGGGTTGATTGGGCTTGACTTGAATATTTCCAATATTGCCTTTGTTGAGGATCTAAAAGCTGGCTTGTTACCATTTGCGGAAAAAGTTTCCACTTATGAAAAAGAGATTGCTGCGCTACAAAGAAAGATGCAGCGCTCCCAACGGATAAACAATCTAACGATTGTGCAAGGGTTTTGGGACTCTAGATGTTATAATAAACGCACTGGATTTGTGGAAAAAGGCTTGAACTCCTTACACTTGTATTCAGCAAGCCCTACTTAACTGCTCAACTACGAGAAAAAGTCCAAAATAGTGTTTGAGACGTGCTTACCCTAACTAGTACAACAAGGCAAAAGTAAAAAGTAAAAAGTAAAAAGAAAGAACCTTATTTTGTAAGGGTTTTAACTATTTCAGATGGGTGGTTTATTTCCGCCGATGTGTACTAGTTTATACCCTCTAACTCCTCATCTGTCAAATCATACAATTGTCGTAACTTCTGCAACTTCTCATCATCAGCATTCCAAAAACCGCGTCCGTGAGCTTCTAGCATTCTGCTGACGATATTACGGAAAGCTTCGGGATTGCTAGTACGCAGCTTTTCTGCCATTAAGGGATCAAAAGCATAAGTATCTGCTGCTTGTTCGTATACCCAATCCTCAGTAAAGTCCGCAGTTCCACCCCAACCAATTAACGCCGTCATGCGTTGAGAAATTTCAAAAGTACCGCCTGAACCTTGATTTGCCATTGCTTCGGCCCATTTAGGATTCAGCAACTTGGTGCGATACTCCATCCGCAGCAAATCATCTAGGTTGCGGGGTTCGGTGTCTTTGGAGAAACTTTCCACAAAACTCGTTGTGACTTTTTGTCCGCGTTGTTTTTCTGCTGCTTTTTTCAAACCGCCTGTATTGGCGTAGTATTCTTGAATGTCGGTTAAACCGTATTCAACCGAATCGATTTCTTGGATAATGCGATCGCTTGTCTGTAATAGTTTATCCAACACTTGTGGTCTAGCTTGACCTTTATCTTCTCTCCCATAGCTAAACACATTCCGACTTTGCCAAGTATTGCCCAACTCCTCTCCAGACTCCCAATTCCCATCCACTACACGATCATTCACCAACGAACCAAAATCACCTGCCGGGTTAGAAAACAACCTTGCAGAGGCATTCTCAACGCCTTGCGCTTGTAATGCCAAAGCGTGTTTTCTAATAAAATTCCAGTCTTCTGGTTCATCTGCATCAACCGCCCGTTGAAACAAATCATCCAACAACTCAATGATATTCACAAAACTATCCCGAAAAATACCAGACAAATTCCCCAACACATCAATTCGAGGATGTCCCACCTCTTTTAAAGGCTTCAACTCATAACGAACAATTCGTCCGGTACCTTCCTTAACAGGTTCCGCACCCACCAACTCCAACAAAATACCTAGAGATTCGCCCTTAGTTTTAATTGCATCCAAACCCCACAACATCACTGCCACAGTCTCTGGATATTTCCCATACTCCTGCAAATGCTGGGCAATCATTTTCTCCCCAATCTCCCGTCCTCTGGCATAAGCCGCAAATGAAGGCATTCTGTAAGGATCTAAAGCATGAATATTTCTCCCCGTGGGCAAAACACCTGCGCCATCCCGCAACAAATCACCCCCAGGTGCAGGCAAAATATATTCCCCATTCAAACCCCGTAACAAATTTGTCAACTCATCAGTTGTTTGCATCAACAATTCTCTTATTTGCCTTTCTTCTTCTTCGCGTTCTTCGCTTTCTGGCGGTTCATTCCCAAAATAAGCCTTCAAATACCCCGCCATTTCCTTCTCATTCGGTACATCCCCCAACGTATGCAAGCCAGAAGAAAAAAGCCGATTCTCTAACACCTGCAAATACTCGTACAACTTCACGAGATAATTATCAAAAGCGCGATCACTAAACAGTCGGATATTCTCAAAACTCAAAGCAATCCCCAACTGCTTCGCATCCTCAAACGGACAATCTGCATCTAAACCAGTATCGACAATCTTTTGACAAATCGCTTCCCGGAGGACATAATTCTTCTGTGGGTCTTCTCGATACTCCGAGATTAAATCCCGCACTACCATCAATTCCTTGTACAATCCGGCACGACCATAAGGCGGTACGTTGTGAGAAATTAATACACCATAACCGCGACGCTTCGCCAAAATAGATTCTGAAGGATTATTTGCCGCATATATATATAGATTAGGCAAATCCCCCAACAAAATATCAGACCAAGAATAACCCGTATTCCCTAAAGGAGATCCGGGCAACCATTCTACAGTACCGTGCATTCCAAAGTGAACGATCGCATCAGCTTGAAACTCATTTTGCAACCATTTGTAAAAAGCTGCGTATTGAGGATGAGGAGTTAAATCGCGTTCAAACATCAACCGCATCGGATCGCCTTGTATTCCTAAAGGTGGTTGTACGCCTATCCAAACATTCCCCAACCAGACACCGCCAATCTGAAATTCATCACCATCAGTTTTAATCCCAGTACCTGTGAGTGATTTCCATTGCTTCTCAATTCGCGATGTGTGAAGATATCCCAACCATTTTTCCAGAGTGCGGACGTTGACTGAAGAAGCACGCCCGTAAACAGAGGAGAATAAAACTCCCTCCTCGCTTGCGGGGAGGGTTGGGGTGGGGTTCTTATCCGCGTCTTGCACCCTATGAATTAACTCTTCCCCTTCTTCAGGTAAATCCCCAACCGTATATCCTTGCTCTTTAAGTACCTGGAGGAATTTGAGCAAACTTCGAGGTACATTTAACAATGCTGCTGTTCCTACAGCACCGTAACCTGGTGGAAAGCCATACAAGATAATAGCAATCTTCCTTTCAGAGACAGGCTTTCGTCTAAGGGAAATCCAGCTTTTTACCCTGCTAATTAATCGCTGTACTCGTTCGGGAACCAAGTAAATCTTTTCTCCCACCAAACCACCAAGGGGAACGGTATCAATTGCCCCATCCAGTTCAGGTAAAGCATATAAGACAACACTTTGCAAGCCCCCAATCCCTTGACGAGTCCAAGAGGATATATCTTGAATGAGTAGTGGTGCAGCAACGATATATGGTACATTCTTAGCAGAAAGAATTTGTATGGCAACTTGCGTCTGTCGTCCAGCCTCCATTGAACCAGCAGGACCTCCGACTAAAGGGAAACCAATCGTAGAGACAATGGCATCCACTTTTACTGCTTCCGGGGAAAGAGAGGGAATGCTTACATGCCCAAGATGTCGTTGCTGGGTTTCATAGTCGGTTGTCATCCAATCCCGTACCGCCACATGTCCTTCTACACCGTTGATGAAGATCGGCAACGGGATCATACCAGCTTCTTCAAAATGGCGAATTAACTGATTGATGTAGGGTTGAGAGGTAACAACGTGCTTGCGGTATAGGAGAATGCCAATGACTGGGGATGAGGAAAGTAATTTTTCTTCCGCGATTCCCCTTTTGTGATACCATTCTAGATACTCGCGTGGAGATTCAAAATATTCCGAGTAGTTAGGATGCAGCAAACCCATGTTTGGGGTTTCAATTGGTGGTGGGATGTCACCTACTTTTAAATTTAAGTATTTTTCTGCCAGTGTCCAGAATAAAGCGGCAACATTTTCCGGTCCACCAGCATTCCAGTAACCGTAGATAATCAGCCAGTTACGTAAATCTTGCACTTTCTGCACTGGCACAAATTTTAACAGCTTTGGTCCAATTTTTAGAAAGCTGATATAACCTGCAAGTTTGTCTTCCTCGCGTCCGTTACTGAATTTATCGAGGATAAATTTAACTGGCTTGGGCATTCCTTTGGGTTTGTCGCCAATGGCAAAAGCACCTAACTGCGTTAAACTCATCAGTTCTAAAGCTGACTCAAACACGAGGCGGATGGGAATGTCACAGATGCGATCGCGCAACCACAAACAAGAGTCATAGTCAAATAGCAGACTGCCAAAAAACACATCAGCATTATGAAGTGCAGCTTCCACCTCAGTACGCTTGGAAGTCAAGTCGCGATCGCTAAACACCCTCAGATCCAACTCAGTACAACGAGAAGTCGCTAAAAAAGCAGCCTTTCGGTACAAGTCAGCGTTAAACGATTCAAATCCAGCAATCAAGACGATGCGTTTCATGCCAATCTATAAATGGGGAGTGCGGGGGGAGTTTATTTTGATTCTAAACTTGTTTTCCGCCTATAAGCTGATAGCTATAGCAATGCTATTTGAGTTCCAAACAGGGTGCAAAAGTAATGCAGCGAGCTGAATCTCAAATTCTTGGCGATCGCAACGCTCTGCACAAGTAATGACTCACCTCACAATACAACAATTTCTAAACTACTGTAGCTATCGACGTTTAGGGTCCAAGACCATTAAGACTTATGCGGGAACACTCGCCATGGTTTGGTCAAGAGTACCATTATTGTCTTATTGGGGCTCCACTCCTTCATCAATCCAAACATCAATGACTGCTTTTACTTCTGATTCAGTTATGGCAGACCACTCTTTTTCGTTGATAGTCGTCCTAAATACGGCTCTTTTACCGTGACCAACTTTCTCTATTGCGTGTCCACGATATACATTATTTTTAGGCTTAATCATTTGTTTCTCAATTTTACTGACTATTGTAACAAAAATACAAATTCATTCTTTCTAGACAGGTCAACTTGAAAGACAGCTAGGAGTCAACTTGAAAGGCAGCTATGCTGGAGGCAGCTATGAGTCACGGGAAGACAATCAGTGGGAGCTTGAACCCGCCACGCAATTGTTGACCACCAAATCTTCAATTTGGTGGGGGCGGTGAGTACCCGGTTTGTGGCGGCTTTGGCAGAGAACAAAGTCTAATTCTGTATAAAATATTACTTATTTCTTCTTTTGCTCTTTAATATACCCATAAGGAGAAGTATGGGTCATCAGCGATCGCCCCTAGCTCACGCCCCAATCAGGCGGGTCGCGAAATCGCTCCACTAAAAAATCAACAAAAACCTGGGTTTTAGAAGGAGCATATTGCCTTACGCTCAACACTGCAAAAATGTCAGTTGTCGCGGGTTGCCAATCATCAAGCACTATTTTCAATTGTCCGGTTCTGAGCGCGTCTCCCACCATAAATGTCTCCATTAGTGCAATTCCACACCCTCCTAACACCACTTGATACAAGGCTTCTACACTATTTGCCCTGAGCTTACCTTTAACGGGAACAGCAACCCGTTGGTTTTGGCGCGACAAGTGCCAGAGATCTCCGGTCGCAAGTTGCGAGAAGTTTAAACAATTATGCTGTACTAACTCCTGTGGCGATTGAGGCGAACCGTACTTTTGAAGGTAAGCGGGTGAAGCGCATAAAATGCGGCGACTAGTCGCTAACCGACGCACAATCAGCTGGGAATCCTGTACCTGACCAATGCGAATGGCAACATCAATTGATTCCTTCAAGATGTCCACGTATTGATTCGTGAAAGCGAGATCGATCTCAATCTGAGGATAACGATCAAGAAATTCGGGTAGCGCAGGTGCGATTTGTCGTTGTCCAAAACTCACAGGTAGTGTCACCCGCAGCAACCCACGTGGCTCCGCACTCAAGTGCGAGACTAGAGCATCCGCTTGGTCAAGTTTTGCCAATACTTCTTGAGAGTGAGATAAATACAAAATTCCGGCTTCTGTTAATGCCACGCGTCGCGTGTTGCGGTTGAACAACCGTACACCTAATCGCTTTTCTAAGCGTCGAATCCGGCGACTCAGTGCAGATGGATCAATTTGTAAGCTATCTGCCGCTTCCACAAAGCTCAACTTTTGCGCCACTACCACAAAACTTTCAATTAACTCAAATCGATCGTCCATCTGCGCGATTGTTCCCAGCAATGCGTTTAAAAATTAGGGTATCTCATGCACTAAAGTATTGCACAAATTACCGTTTATTAATTTTGCGGCAACAACTATATTCAGTACATGGCAATAAGTTTGGAAGAACTTGGTTTTTACGTGTGGATGAGTCTAGAGCATTACTTAAGGAGAGATTGCTATGCCACTACAAATATGTCGGATTGTCACAGGACATGATGCGAACGCCAAGGCGGTTGTAAAGAGTGATGTGGGCAGCTGACCGCAGATTCCCCCGTGTACAACGCGGCATGATCCACACTTGGGTTAACCATGGTTCGGTTCCGGCGGTTATAGCGTTCATCCTGATTGATGCGAAGCCGGTGGAGGTGAACAGAGAGGTGTTAGGCCCTACTTTTCGGCATAGTGCAACGGCAATATCCTCACGCTATCGGACTTGCCTCATTTCATTACAGGCGTAAGCACGGGGATTGGAGCGGGAATTGCGAAAGTTCTTGCTTATGAAGGCGCTAAGGTTACAATGGTTGCACGCCGTGCAGACCTGTTAGACCAAGTTGCGGCAAAGATTCACAATCAGGTTGGCGTAAAACTTTTCACTATAGTAGGCGACATTATGGTGATAGAGCACATTACTCGCATTATGAATACATCAATCGCAGCGATCGCGTCGAAGATGATCGCTGATGCGTTTAAACGGCGCTCGTAACTCTCTTTGTAACAAGCGAGGTATCAACGATATGCCTGAAAATTCTGACTTTGGCACGTTCGGTCGATTTGAAGAAACTCCCGTTGACCAGATGCCTGCCGACATGAAGGAAGCGTATGACTTCACGATGAAGCTGCGCGGTCTAGTGCCCGGTCCGCACAAGATTTGGTTAGCAAACCCGAAACTATCCAAGACGATCGTGCCTATAGGTGCATACTATCAAACGCAGTCAACCCTGAAGAAGGCGGAAATTGAGATCGCTACTAACCTCATCAACGGTCGCTGGTTGACGGCTTACTCAAATTATGAACACGAGATGATTGCAGAGAAGATGGGCGATTTGCCGCCAGAGAAAGTAGAAGCGTTAATTGCCGGACTGCCGACCTCGTTTGTCGATCCTCGGCAACAGGTGGTGTACGAACTTGTATCAGCTTTGATTGCTCCACGGGTCGTACCAAAAGGTCTCTACCAACGCGCCAAAGACTTATTAGGCAATGCTGGCATCGTTGAGGTGACTGTCCTTTTAGGATGGTTCACTGGCGTTTCGCTGACGCTCACGGCTTTCGACGTTCCCTCCAACGCCGTTGGTTTGAAGCAGTAAACAGACAATTTTCCATGCTTGCGGCATGGGAGCATCATAAGACAAGGAGAAATCATTATGTCCCAAGCAGAGACGCCGGGTGGTCGCCTGCCCCTTTTAGACCCTCAGGCGCTGTCGGTAGAACAGAAGGAGCTTTACAACCGCATGCAGACGACGGCGGTTCTTTGGGCTGACAGCGCTCATTTCCAGAGCCAGACTGAGGATGGCAGAATGATCGGTCCATTCAACCCGGTTCTCTTCAGCCCAGGCATCACCCCGTCTTTCTTGGATTTACAAGATGCCGAGGAGAAACACACGTCGCTAAGCGAGCGAGTCCGCCAAGTGGTGATCCTCGCGGTTGGAGCAGTGTGGGAGTCGGACTACGAGCGCTACGCCCATTCAGCAGTAGCCAGAAAGGCTGGTCTGTCAGAGGAGGCGATCCGAACGCTTGCGGCCGGTGGGCTACCGGAGGACTTGAGCGACGAGGAGAAGATCGCTCAACGTTACGCACGGCAACTTTCGGCTGAGCACCGTGTCGATGCGGCTCTTTACAACGCTGCTGAGCAGGCCTTCGGAAAGCAGGGATTGGTAGATATCACTTATCTAACCGGCATCTATCACATCGTCTGCGCGTTATTAAACGGGTTTGAAATCCCTGCTCCTAAATAGCAAGCCTATACGTAAGACTTTGCTGAAATTCCACGGTTTTGAGTTCATGTCAGACCGCAGACACTTCCAACCCTCACAATGATCCTGTTCAAACGCCTTGGAACTCATATAGACACAATTATGCCATCTGAAAATACGCCACAAGCTAAGCTTACCACAGTCGCTTGCTTCCCGAAGAAATACTTCCTTGAGAACCTTGCGATTCGAAGCGATAACTCCGTTCTCGTGAGTGCAATGAACCATAATGAGTTGTGGTACGTTCCACCCCTGAATGGGGATGTACTGGTAGACCCATCATGCATTCACACCTTCGGCGAACCCACGCTGGGCATCGTTGAGGTTGAACCGGACATCTTCTACATCTCCACCTGTAACTTATACACGTCGCATGAGGCGTACCTCCACCGAATGGACCTGCGCGACTGGGCTCCGGGCAAGCCGGTCAACCCAGAGGTCGTCCTTAAATTTCCCGATATCGCCCGTGGGCTCAACGGCAGCTGCCTGATCGCTCCAAAGATCATGCTCGTCGCCGACTCCTTTGCAGGCTTGATCTGGCGTGTAGACCTGCCTTTGGACGGCGGCAAGACCACGGCCCGTGTATGGCTCAAGCATGACAGCATGGATTACGATCCGAATGGTCCGATGCCGACCCAGCCCGGAGTCAACGGGCTGAAATATGTTTCTAAAACTAATTATCTTTACTACACCTCGACGGCGAAAGAGCTCTTCATGCGCGTACTTATCGATCCAGACACGCATGATCCTGCTGGCGAGCCCCAGTTCGTCGCGGGCGGCAGGATGGCTGATGACTTTTGCATCGACGAAAACGCTGGCGTTGCGTACATAACGACGCATCGACAGAACACTATTGATCGCGTGCCGTTGGAGCCGAGCGAGAACACCGACTTTGGAAGGCACAGCGTGGCGGGCGATCCCTTCACCGATCAGCTGATAGGCCCTTCCAGCGGTGCCTGGGGACGGGGTCCTGGGGAGGATGGCCGAGTAGCCTATTTCTTGAGCGATGGAGGCACCAAGTCGCCGCCGCCGGATGGGGTCGTTCGACAGGCGAAGCTTCTCTGGGTGGAGTTTTAATCCTCCTGCGGGAATAGCCCGAAAGTCCGCTCAAAACAGAATACTGGAAGTACCCGACCCGAAAGTCCATATCAGGAGTCAGCGATCGCACTCCCCACCCCACACCCAGTCATCTTCCCGAATGAGTTGTCAAGCACTTCGCGCACTCTACTCCATCTTGCTCTCAACCACATTAGGAGCAGCCGCCGGAACGTTGTTAAGCTTGACATAAATCGGCACTTGACATTTTTGGCGAGTATATTTAACCTATTAGATAATTAACCGATAGGTTTAATACAGATGTCTGCCGACCCATTGAGCGTTACCTTTGCCGCCCTTGCCGATCCCACCCGACGAGCTATCCTGGCTCACCTGAAGAAAGGTGAAGCATCGGTGACTGAGCTAGCCCAACCCTTTGAGATGAGTCTTCCTGCAATCTCCAAGCATCTCAAGGTACTGGAGCAGGCCGGATTGATCACGCGGAGTCGAGAGGCTCAGTGGCGACCCTGCCGACTCAACGCCCAATCGCTCAAGAATGTTGATGACTGGCTCGAACAATATCGCCAATTGTGGGAGGAAAGCCTTGATCGGCTGGATGATTATCTGCACAAATTACAAACACAGGAGAAACACAATGACCAACAAAAATAATTCCACTGATGCTCAAGACGAGCGCGAGATCGTTATCACTCGCATCTTCAATGCGCCTCGCGAACTGGTGTTCAAGGTATGGACCGAGGAGAAACACATTGAGCAGTGGTGGGGGCCAAAAGGCTTCACAACCCGTGTCGAACAGATGGACGCGAGACCTGGCGGCACCTGGCGATATGTGATGTGTGGTCCCGATGGTACTGAGTATCCGGTGAATGGTGTTTTTCGCGAAGTCGTGCCACCAGAGCGGATTGTCACGAGTGATAGATTTGATGAGGGCTTTGAGGAGCTTGTAAAGGTAGACATACCGCGAGGAATTACTGTGGTAACGACCCTTTTCGAGGACTTGGGCGACAAAACCCGCCTTACCCTTCGGATTCTGCACGCTACTGCAGAAGATCGCCGCAAGCATGAAGAAATGGGAGTCATCGGCGGATGGAACTCAAGCTTTGAATGCCTGGATGAATATTTGGCAAAAAACGTCGAGAAGAGTGCCTCAAAATCATAAGTAGTCTAGCTTAGAAGTTTTTGGCGATGTTTAATAGATATCTCCGAAATATGTTTTCTTTGAGTCAAAAGATATGAGATGAGTTTTTTACTAATGGCGCTAGCGCCCGTCTTCAAATAGGGACAATTGAACCAGTTGGGCTTCCCTAACATTATCAAGATTAGATAACGAGATTCCCAACAATCGAACACTACGGCATTGAGCCGAGATATGTGTTTTTTCCTGCAAGAGACTCCAAAAGGCTTGATTTCTCGTTACCGAACACGGCTAAATTGACCGTCTCACCAAAAGACTGAAAAATCTGCCAGCCTCATTACAAGTAAGGGGTTTAGAGCCAACGTTGAAGCGGAAAAATCGCCCCAATTGTCAACTGGTATACAAAAAGAACAACTTTTCATGGGGCGATTTTTCCGGAGGCTGGCAGATTTTTCTAGGTAAAAGCCCAACCCTACTGTATTAAATTATCAAAACCATACTGGATTTGGGTTTTCAGACCCGGAGTGCAGGTTTTTACACGTATCTCGGTTTTATCAATCTGAGGAAAAAGGCTCAATCTCTTGGCTTTGATCTTGTTGCTCAATCTAATGCCACGCAAAGTGTTTCTTGAAAGATGAGAGATTTTAGAGACATAATAAAGGTAATACAGACTGATTATTCTCTAAGGAGCCCAATTTTTTAGCTCATTTTTCTTTAGAATACTTTAATAGCTAATAGCTTCTTTTCAAGAAATGGCTCAAGAGATTGAAGTGCTTGTCAATGGCACCGATGATATTTAAAATACTCGCAACATTGTGTGGTGGATAGGAAATCAGAGTATCCTCAGTAATTAACCTCTGAAAGTCCAACTTAACTTCCCCAGTACGCTCACTCCCATCACTTTCATAAAACTTCACACCTGAGAGTTGCATGATCTTGATGATTTCTTGAGCAATGATGCCATAACCAATTGTTGTAGGATGAATACCATCTAAGGAAAATAAACCGCCTTGAGTGCGACCAATTGGTTTGGAGATAAAAAAGCGCGAGTCTGGTACAGGTGAAAGTGCCTGAAGTTCTGGTGGCAACTTATATGTACCCCCAACTTCTTCCCACCAACTAGGTCTAGCACTTGGGTCATCATGATAACGTCTGGACGCAAAGCGATCTAATAATCCAGAGCTTTCAAACAGATACCAATCTCTGCCTTCAGTCCTTGCTTGTTGCACAGCAGCAGTTATATATTCATTATACTGGTCAATCGCACTATCAACAGCCCGCACTTGTTGATGTGTCAGATTTGGATGCTTGTTAGGATTAAAATCTTTGTCACTTATCCAAGGCAAAGTGTAGTAAGGGTAGTAACGAGAACCTTTCTTCACCTTACCACCGACGCCACGGGCAAAAGGAACGATACTGATATGTGGGACTGTGCCAAAAATGACATGACGAGCGCGAATTTTTTTAACTTCGCTAACAACTCGATCTAGCTCTGCCTGAAAGTGAATTGGACGCCAAACAGTATATTTATTGTTCAAGTCCATATCATTATAGTCGCGATCGCTCCAGACCACGTTAAAACTCAAAACACTCCTCAAAGCATTATTCGCACCAAGCAGCACAATCAGCGTTTCAATACCGTCCCCATCACTATCTTCTTGAGTCCCTTCCCTGGCTAGTGCTGCTGCTGCTTGCAATGGTGTCAGTGCTTTTCCATCAACATTTCGTGCCGAGTTTAAAACCCGTATTGCCGCACGTTCGTTATGATGGTCAACTATCAACCGAAAAAAGCTGTTCTTGGGTGGATTTTTCTTCAGTACGTCTATACAGATATCTGCATTGCGTGCCAGCGTTTTTCGTAAATCCCACCCATAGACTGCCAGGTTATCATTAATTTTTCGTTGCTGTGGGTAAACAGAACCTTTTCCACGTTCCCAATAATTCTCCAGCACCTTTAGATGTTGGTAGAGATACAGTAAACAAGGTATGAATTTTAACCAATTAATCCGATCACCAAACCGTTGCTGTAAGTCATTTGCCAACCGTTCCAAGTTGACTGGCAATCCGTCTTCCGGTCCGTGATAAGTTGGATAAAGTAGTTCCTTCCAACCCATTTCACGAGCAATAATTGCGGGATAGGATATTTGCGGATTAAAAACTGCCCCACTTTGATAACCTTGCGTGATTGAATCGCCAATGGCAACTAAGCGATGTCTGGGAGTTCCAACTCTGCTAAAGCTTACAGGAATGCCAAGGGTAGGATCTGTAACGGGTTTTCGTGCCTCAAATCTAATCTCTACATCTGGTGGTGTTTTAGGATCGAGCATTGAAGCAGATAAATTAGTCATAAGTGCTTTTGATTACTAGGATATAGATGGTTGGTAATGGGTAATGGGGAAAAAGGACTTCGATTTCAACGATTCCTTGAGAATTATCTTCCCGATTAGCGATCACCGATTACCAGCCTAACTATATAAGTAGTAACTTACGCTACGACTCCTACTACTAATCACTAACAATTGAACTTACAATGGGCGTAGTATAGTTGAATGAAACCCGTGTAGTGTTTCAGCTTTCAAATACCGCTCTTGCAGGAGTTGCCACTGCTGCCACAACTCGTCACGATTTTTTGCTAGTAAAACCGTTAATCCACGGGGCAAAGAGTGAGATTTTGACTTGAAGACATCCACTAACCACTCAGTTAAAACCACATTGTCTTGGATAGAACCCAAAATTTCTTGGATACTTTTGACTTCTTCAACATAAGCCTCGTAAGACTCGCCGTATAAATCAGTAAATAACTCCATCTGATAGCGGAGGCGTTTGGCTTGTTTCCGCAGACTATGCAGAACTTCCCCACTGGTTGCTAATTCTCGTTCTATATTCTCTGCTTCCCAATCTTTTGGCACCACAATCTCCAACCCGGATGTTTGGGTTCCAACCAACCAACCCGGATGTAGCAGGAAGCTACTCGCCTCAGTTAAAAGTAAATCTGGGAGGACTTGCTGAATTGGTAAGGATGCCTGTGGTTGATAATTAGGTTCTTCCAACCATTCCTTCAATTCTTTTTTTAGAGACTTGTAACGTTCATCCCTTAATGCTGCCTTGACATCTACCAGTGCATCTTCACGTTGCTTATCCAAAGCGTCGAAAGCAATTTGCAGAGCTTCCTGTTCTTTGCGAGGTAAATTTGGTTTGTAAAGAGTTTCCAGAGCTTCTTTTAACACGTCTAAGTCTCGGAGATTGCCGAGACGATGTGCAATTTTACCAATATTTTTATTACTTACTGGCTGTGGTAAATCTACTGCTAGGGCAAACCCATTAACAGTTGTACGTAGGCGACGTAACCCCACTCGCATTTGATGCAGTGCTTCTGGATCTTTATCTTTCTTAACTGCTGTTTCCCACTTTAAGGTTTTCTGGAAGTGTTTTTGAATTGCCGAAGAAGCGTAGTTCCCTAGAGTTTTTTTTTGGGATTTTGTAGCTAATATCACTGTTGACACACCTTTACAGACATTTTAAATAAATATGTTTTTAATAATAGCACTAATTTTAAAAGATGTTATTTAGTTTATTTGTTTTATATTATATTATGTTATAATTCAAATACATTTATTGATTGAAAGCTGACAATATTCATATTTAACTTGTAAAATAGCTATTTTTTAACAACTGAGAACGCAAAGCCATTCGATGCGGTTTTACCTTATTGGTAAACTTTCTAAGACGAATTTCGGCTTGACTGCAACGTTAGGCTTAAGAATTTTAGATTTATTCCACAGATAATTCTGTAGGCAAGTCATATCAAGGAATTATCGGTTAGAAAGAAAAAATTTTTTTGTCTTATACAATAGCTGAAAAATCTGAAATTTGTGTTAGAATGTATGAAGTTTATTGAGTTCCAAGCTGAGCGCTGGAAAAATGAGATAACTTAATTGTGAATACTCCTCAATATGCGATTCCAATCACACGGCAGTTTTCAGAGCAATAAGGAAGCCTCATCAATTCCTACTCCTCATTCCCGACTTGTCAGCCTAGAGATTTGTAGAAATTGCCTGCACGGGACAGGTAGGAATACATTGTTCGCAGACAATACAGCGCGAGCGCGTGAATGTCAGCTTAAACGACTGAGGATCGAGATTTAACGCTTCTGTAGGACAAACTCCGGTACACAAGCCACAATGAACGCACAAGTTTTCATCAACGATGATCTCCCCTAAAGCTTGGGAGACATTAATATTTTGCGATCGCATCCACTCAATCGCCGCATCTAACTCATCAATATCCCCCGATAGTTCCACAACAAGTTTGCCAATTTGATTCGGGGCGACTTGAGCGCGAATAATATTTGCAGCTACGTTAAAATCTCTTGCCAGTCTATAGGTGACAGGCATTTGAACAGCGCGTTTGGGAAATGTGAGGGTGACTCGTTTCTTCACAAATTTGTTATGGTTTTTTTTGTTTTAGCGTATCTTAATAAAGTCCGTTTGATTAGCAAAAAACTTCTCTGGCACAATTCGTGACAGAGTCTTGCCCTGGAAATATCTATATACAGACTAAAATTCTAACCTATTTCAAACTATCTGGTTATTCATGCCGTGCTTTACTAATACAAGAGGCGCGGAAATAAAGCTGCCATTCAGAATTAAGCGGGAGCATCTCTGGCTTTTTTAATTTTTAATTCCGCGCTCGCGGTACTAGTCAGTTAAACTAAGGATATTATCACTTAATAAGTTTTAATAATTTTGTTATGAGTACGGATTCACCTGTTAATTCTCCAGAAAAATCTGAAGTCACCGTTGGAAAGCGGGTTAGAAATCTCTTAATTGTCCTTGTCGCCATCGCCCTTAGCGTTGCCTTAGTCTTGGGACTCCGAACAGAGACAACTTCTACTTCCCTCGCCCAGTTAGATAAGCAGTCTACACCCTTAGACATAGCTTTAACTAACGACAAGCCATCGCTGATGGAATTTTATGCAAATTGGTGTACTGTCTGCCAGAAAATGGCACCAGATATGGCTGAGTTAGAAAAACAGTATGGCGATCGCATCAATTTTGTCATGCTGAATGTAGATAATACCAAGTGGCTACCAGAGATGCTGAAGTATCGAGTGGATGGCATTCCCCATTTTATATTTTTGGGTAAGAAAGGGGACATCTTAGTGCAGGCGATCGGCGATCTGCCCCGTACGATTATGGCAGGCAACTTAGAAGCCTTGGCTGTTGGTTCGCCTTTGCCTTACACCCAAGCAACCGGAGCTGTTTCTAAATTCTCAGCACCTGTTGCACCCGAAGGCAATCAAGACAATCCTCGCGCTCATGGGAATTCGTAATTATGACTCCACAACAGTGGAACTTACCAAAGTTTGCACATTGACTATAGAGACGTTACATGTAACGTCTCTATACGTGATTATACTGAATCTTTGTAAGAATCCAAAACACCACTACGAATAATTAATGGGGGCCAGACTAACAAGAAGAAGCCCATCCATGTTAATACAGGTACAGACACGAGAATCGTCAACCAGATAGTCTTAAATATGACCCAGCTACCGCTAATGAGGGTGACACCTGTGAGCAGTATAGACCAGGGTTGACACCACCAAGGTTTGTATTTCCAAGGACTTACGGGCTTTTGTTCGGGCATTGGTTTATTTGGGGATTGGCAAGAGTTCTTTAAGTAGTTTTAGCGTAAAAGTGCCAGATAGAGAGAAGAAGTGCAGGGCGATCTCTCCGATGGGAGTAGGTTTATTGATAGGATCTCACTCATTGCCACTGCCTAAATCTTTTCGCAATTGTACGCTTCTTGGTGTTAGAGTCGGAAACGCATAGGGAATTAAATACTCTCCAATAGGAATTTGAGGGTTAGTCTTTTGGTTTCTGACTTCGTAACCCATGATACGTAATGATTGGAGGTAAGAAAACACATTTTCAGCTTTAACGCCCCACAGTGATGCCAAATCTTGAGTTGACAGTTGAGTTGCAATACCTATACCTTTCACTACGTATTGAACAACACGCCAAAAAAGATTAACTTTTAATTCGGGAGTAAAAGTCATTATTCCACTAATCCGAGGAGTGTACTGGTAATAGCCAGATAGCTGAATTAAATCAGCCATACCAGTGATTTCGATTAGTTTTTCCTCAAAAGCTTTCCACAGTCCTGTAAATAGCTGTATGTCTAAATCTTGAGAACATAGCTTCACTTTGCTAGTGGCTAATACCCAATCTTCGTTATCCCATGAGGGTAATACATCAATAAAAAATTTATTTTCTTCTTTCGTCGATATCTCACTGCTGTCTGCTGCAATTGTCCAGCAATGACTGTTCAGTTCATATTTTAGATTGATTTTGACGCCATTAGACACTTTCTGTGGTGTCCAGGCGAAATCAGAAGACAAAAATCGCACTACTTGCCCATTATTTTCATGACTGGCTGATGATATTGATGTACATTGTTTAGTGCTGCTTAAAAGAGTGATTGCAGCTTTAGCCTTTTGAGCATATTTCTCTGTCATTTGTCGTTTGCGCTGTCTAAATCCTAGCTGCTTATCCGCGTTCATGTAGTGCATAGGAAATGGGAGCGCAACTCCCATAACTTGATCCAAAATACTCAAAGCTAAAATTCTACCCACCTGAGGTGGTACTGAATTTCCAATCTGTTCAATACAAACTTGGCGATTCCCCACAATTTCATAAGCATCAGGAATTGTTTGCAGTCGCTTCAACTCAGCAATTGTAAATTTGCGGTTTTCCCAACTAAAAGGGCCAGTGTATTGCCCTCCTTGTGCTTTAATAGTTCGCACTGGCATGTGGGGATCGGCTTTATACAGAAAGTCAGAAAACTTGGATCTCCAGCTAAACACTGGGTTAGGATGTCCCATTTCTACTGTGTAAAAGCTGTAATTTAGTCCAGGTGGTATATTTGTAAGAAGATGACCGTACCGACCACTAATTCCTTCTTCGGCATCTGATATATCAACGCTAGTAACTGCTTCTTTGGCTGAGTAGAAAGGTTCAAAACCAGGAGAGTCAGGACCATGAGTCGGTAATGGAAATAGATAACTACCTTCTTTCAATCCAACAATAAATAAACGTTCTCTATGTTGCGGTACTCCATAATCAGCGGCATCGAGAATACGAAAATGAATTGTGTAGCCCACTTGCTGAAAAGCATTTTGGATTTCCTGCCAATCTTTACCTTTTTGCGTTCCAGTCATTCCATAAACGTTCTCGAAAAGAAAACCTTTTGGCTGTAGCGTTTTCAGCAAGCGGACGTACTCCTGAAACAAAGTACCACGAGAATCGCTAGTTCCCGCAACCCCAGATGCTCTGCGACCGGCAGCCGAGAAACTCTGGCAAGGTGGTCCTCCAATAATGAAATCTACCTTTAAATTGGTAGTGGGAAAAAATTCTCTAATATCAATGCATATCGGTTGAGAGTTTTCCAGCCATTTTCCCGGCATCGAGTTTTTTTTGAGCGTCTGGACATACTGCGCCTCAAGTTCAACCATCTGAACAATATCAAAGCCAGCGTCATGAAATGCAATATCCAGTCCACCACCGCCAGAAAACAACGAGAGCGTTTTAATTGGAGTATAACCCTGCTGATTAAGCCAGTGGCGAAGAGATACGCCAAATAGATCTGGCCAAGCCAAACTCCGGTTGATACCAAGCGATTCCAATATGTTTTGGAACCAAGAAACCTTTTCGGGATAGGCACCTGGTAGAGTTAAAGGCAGGGAAAGTTGTTCCATGTGTACGTTCAAATTAACTATTGCAACATCGACTGCTTATCAATATTATGTCTCTACTACTTTTACAAACCTAATTAGTATCAACAAATTCCTGTATAAATTGCCTCTTCCTCCTCCTCTCTGTCAAAAAAATTAAAGATTAAAAATTAAAAATGCACTCATTAAAGACCATAATCATGAATTTAGTAGCCTGTGTAAAAATAAAGGCTTATATCCTTAATTAAATAATTTTTAATTGTTTAATTGTTTTTAATTTTTGATTTTTAATTCTAAAAATTACTTTTCTAATACCTCACGCATCAATTGAGCCAATTTCTCCGCACTATCAGGAACTGCGATCGCCTTCGCCTTCAGGGCCATCGTTTGCAATTCTGGTGACTGTAACAGACTCAATACCTTAGTTTGCAGCATTTCTGCTGTCAACTCCGACTGTTGAAACATCAACGCTGCACCCGCAGTAGTAAAAACTGACCCATTGTATGTTTGATGGTCTTCAGCGGCAAACGGATAAGGAATCAAGATCGCTGGCGTTCCACAAACTGCCAATTCTGTCAAGCTACCTGCCCCAGAACGAGTAATCGCTAAATTAGCCCGTCGTAACAAAGCTGCCATGTTACTGTAAAAGGGCAAAGAAATATACTGCGGGTGTTGTAAATTGTCGGCATTTGCATCTTTTTCGCCTGTCAAATGCACAACCCAAACACCTACATCAAACCAAGCTTGAGCAGCCTCGCGGACTAACTTATTTATAGCAACGGCACCCTGGCTACCACCAAACACCACAATTAAAGGAACACCCTCAGGAATACGTAAATCCAGAGATGCAGCAATTCCCTCATCCAAAAATTGAGAACGCACCGGAGTCCCCGTGCAGACAGTTTTGGCGCGAGGCAAATACGAAGCCGCAACGTCAAATCCCACTGCCACCGCACTACACCAAGGTCCAAAAAAGCGAGTAACTTTACCCGGTAAGGCGTTCGACTCGTGGAGAATAACAGGTAAATTCAGGGAACGCGCTGCAATGACAGCAGGTCCTGCAATATAACCTCCTGTAGTAAAGACTCCCTGAAATTTCCCTTGTTGCAGCAGTTTTCTGACTGACAAAACCGAATTGATGAGTCTCCCCAAAGTGCGTAAAGACGATAGCCCGAACCCTTGCTGAAAACCTTCAACTGCAATAGTATTCAGTGGATACTGCTTGGGAACAAGTTGAGTTTCTAACCGATTGGGGACACCTAGCCATTCGATTTGATAATCTGACAATTGTTCAGCCAGTGCGATCGCGGGAAATAAGTGTCCGCCAGTGCCACTAGCAGCTATTAATAATCGTATAGGAGCGTGTGCCATCAACCTTCTACCATTTCAGCGCCTAGGTTAACTAAGATAAAACAAATTACCTACCATTTGAAGTCAAACTGCCAAACAATATATCACCAATGCCTAACCTTATTAGCTTACTATTTAGACGCCAACAATCTTTAGCCAGCAGCTGGCTGATTTTGTTCTTCCTCACACTCGGTTTAGTCGGTGGTTGGAAATCCGTTCAAGCTAGTACACCCGAAACTGCACCTGCCGAACTGAAAAACGTATTGACGCAAATAGATGCAGCCGCAAGCCGGGGTGATATTAAAGGAGTCTTGCAGTCATATAGTGCCAATTTCACTCAAGGGGATGGATTGACTCGCCAAACTATGGAACAAGCTTTGACTGGACTCTGGAAGCGCTATCCACGAATAAAATACACCACTCAATTGCAATCTTGGCAATCTCAAGGCAATAACATCATCGCCGAAACGGTAACTACCATAACTGGATTCCCCTCGTCAAGTAGTAATAACTTGGCGATGAATTCCACGATCACATCGCGCCAGCGCTTAGATGGTGGCAAAATCGTCCACCAAGACGTTCTGTCTGAACGTACCCAACTGACCTCTGGCACCAAGCCACCCCAAGTGGACATTCAGTTACCACAGCAAGTCACAGTCGGTCAGCAGTATAATTTTGATGCGGTTGTCAAAGAGCCAATCGGTGATAATTATCTACTAGGATCGGCACTGGAAGAATCTATTCAACCAAACAAATATCTCACTCCCACACCTGTGGATTTAGAATTGCTCACATCTGGCGGACTTTTTAAAGTTGGACGTGCGCCAAATACACCTGGTAGTCAATGGCTTTCTGCAGTCATTCTGCGGGGAGATGGCATGACAATGGTTACTCAGCGCTTGCAAGTTGTAAATAAGTAATGAGGAGTTAGTTGTTAGTGGTTGGTGATCAAAAAAATACCACTAACAACTAACCATTAACTACTCACTACGACCTCCTAACAACCAACCATTAACTTCTGATGATTTCCATTCAAAATCAAATCGTATTGATTACTGGTGCAAGTAGTGGTATCGGTGCTGCTTGTGCCAAAATATTCGCGGGTGCGGGGGCAAGATTGATTTTGGCTGCCCGACGGTGGGAACGCTTGCAGCAGTTGGAACAGACGTTGGCTGTGCCATCTCAACAAATCCATTTGTTACAGTTGGATGTTCGCGATCGCACTGCTGTAGAATCTGCCATTTCTAGCTTACCCCCGAAGTGGTCTGACATCGACATTTTGATCAACAACGCTGGTCTCAGTCGCGGTTTGGAAAAACTATACGAAGCCGAGATCCAAAACTGGGAAGAAATGATTGATACCAACATCAAAGGTTTGCTGTACCTCACTCGTACCGTTGTTCCGGGAATGGTTAGTCGCGGCAGTGGTCATGTCGTCAATATCGGTTTGATCGCTGGACATCAAACCTATCCTGGTGGTAGTGTTTACTGCGCTACCAAAGCAGCCGTGCGGTCGATTTCCGAAGGTTTGAAACAAGACTTATTGGGAACACCTGTACGAGTAACTTCCGTTGATCCCGGTATGGTGGAAACAGAATTTAGCCAGGTTCGCTTTCATGGAGATCACGAACGCGCTGAAAAAGTTTATCAGGGAGTGACTCCTCTCACCCCAGATGATATCGCTGATGTCATATTTTTCTGCGTCACCCGACCGTCTCACGTCAATATCAACGAAGTTGTGCTTATGCCAGTTGACCAAGCCAGTGCCACTCTCGTTAATCGACGAAAATAGGAGAAATAATCACAATGGTTGAATCAGCCCCAAAACTTTTAACTGTTGATGAATTTATTACTGGCTATGGCGATCGCGATCAGTATGAGTTAATCGACGGTGAATTAATCAAGATGGAAACCACCGGACCTCACGAACAAGTATCCGCCTTAATTGGGCGAAAACTGAATGTAGAAATTGACCGTTAGGATGCAACCTCCTTTATCCCCCATCGATGCCTCATTAAATTGTTAGGGGCACAAACAGCTTTTCGTCCAGATCTAATTGTATTAGACCAAACTCAACTCATCTATGAACCATTGTGGCAACTTGAACCTGTCATTACATCAGGAAACTCAATTAAACTTATTGCTGAAATTGTCAGTACGAACTGGCAAAACGACTACGCCCGCAAGGTTGAAGATTACGCCATATTAGGAGTGCCTGAATATTGGATTGTTGATTATCTGGATCTTGGCGGCAGAGAATATATTGGCAAATCTAAGCAGCCTACGGTGACAATTTGTACATTGGTCGCAGATGAGTATCAAAAACAGTTGTTTCAAAACAACGACCGACTTGTTTCCTCAATCTTTTCAAACTTGCAACTTACGGCAAAACAGGATAATTTTGAATTTTGAATTTTGAATGGAACGTAGGGAGTGATCCTACCTCTCATTTTCCACTCGCTTGCTATCTAGCTTCCAAAACACGCAATAAATCATCAACCATAGGATAAGGATGATCGCACAGAGAGGTATTACAAAAAACAGCCAACGTCAGTTTGCGCCCATGAAAATTGGGTAGATGCATCGCCCACAAATTGTAACCAGGTCCATCGCCACCATGCCCGAACTTCTCACCATGCCTGGATTCAGGATCTGCCATTATTCCCAAACCGTAACATGTTTTTTTATACCAGTTATGGCTTGTACCCGTAGGGACAAGGGTTAGCATCTGCTCTAAGTATTGGGAATCTAGCAATTTGCCTGAAAAGATGCTGTTATAAAATTTTACGACTTCTTCAGTAGTAGAAACAATCAGTCCGGTTGCACACCAGTCGGGATGATAACGAGGAATTACATTCTCAATTTTTCTTTCGGAATTCAGGTATCGGCAATAACCGGGTGTCAGAACGCCTTTTTTGTCAATTTGATGGGCGACATAGGTATTTTTTAAGTCTAGTACTGAAAATACCTTCTCTTCTAATGCTTGGGCAAAATTACCGCTAACAGCTTCAATTACCTTATACAGTAACATATAACCTGTATTGGAATAGCTCCATTTTTCTCCTGGTTCAAAGTCAAGTTTTCCCGTACAAGTCAATTCTGCAACTTTCTCATGTGTCCAAGGAATAGAAGCATTCTCTCTTACAGCAGGCAAATAATCTTCTCGGCTCGTATAACTTGGTATTCCGCTGGTATGATTCAGCAACCGACGTAATGTGACAGAATCCTGAAAAGGCATCTCAGGTAGCCACTTTGTGAGTGGATCGTCTAAATCTAACAACCCATCCTGCGCTAAACGCAGTAAGCAAACGGAAACAAAAGTTTTGGTAATACTGTAAATGTAAAATGAGCAATTAACACCAAGAACTTCCTTGGCATCAAGATCGGAGAAACCACTGCTCCCCAACCAAACTCCATGTTTCTCATCATTTATAGCAACATTCACACCCATGCAGGCGGTGAAGTGAAGGGATTGGTTTAGCTGAGAAAAGCAAAGTTCTTCTAAAGTGTTATCCATCCACATAAGCGAAGCTTTCTGATTTTCCATAAGTTATTTGTTGATAATACAAATGTACTATCAAAGAATCATACTGCACTTAGCTGATGATTCCCGATAGATAAGACGTCAGCATTTTTTTTGCAAAATAGTTGCAAATCATAATCATACCGACTCTGATTAAAAAAAGAGGGATGAAATAAAAAACCCCAGATATGCAAAGCCTGAGAATGGTGCGATGCCAAGGGCAACGGCTTAAGCCGTATCGCCAGTTTCGAGGTAAGACTTGCAACAGTTATAAATGTTTTGCTGATTGTACTACCCAGCGCAAGTCATCATACTGGGATTTCGTGGGGGAGTGATGCAGGAGTCACAGGTTATCCTGGTTGGGGAGCATACGGGATCTCGAAATTTGGTATAGAAGGGATGTCCCAGACATGGGCGGCAGAACTGGAAGATAGTGGTGTACGCGTAAACTGGGTAGATCCCGGAAACATGAATACCGCCATGCACCGTGCAGCAGAACCAGAAGAAGATCCCACTCAGTGGGCAAATCCTGTAGACGTTACCGAAGTCTTTATCTACCTAGCCTCAGATAAATCACGCAACGTCAACGGGCAAAGATTTCAAGGCCAAGAAGAAAATTGGGGTTTGGAAGTAGAAGCACCAGCACTCGTTTAGGTTGTAGGGTGCTTATTCCTCCAAACATTCGATCCGGAACGCAGTAAGGGCGAACCCCTTAAAAACGGGGTAAAAAGACAATCTAGCCCCTTTTTAAGGGAAGCCAGCGCGAATGACGGCTTATACCATTTCACGAAAATCTTGATACCATTCGCTCAAGAACTGCTCAAGAACTGCATCCCCTGCTTGCCTAAATGTATCAACTTTAAAGTGAAACGGTATTAGCCCGCTATCACGGCGACTGGCGTGGGTTGGGGGGATCTTCGCGGGGATAAGAAAAAGACGCAAAACTGTGCGCGTTTATACAATAAACCAATCATAACTGTTATATGCTGTCACAACCCTTTACTTTTGTACTTCCGGCGGATCTTTCCGCCACAGAACCACCAGAGCGACGGGGAATTACTCGTGACCGAGTGCGATTGATGACCATCAACCGCAATGGCGATAGAGTTGAACATACTTGTTTCGACGGCATAGGCGAGTTCCTACGCCCTGGTGATTTACTTGTATTCAATACCAGTCGCACCCTTCCAGCTTCACTTGATGGCTGTGATGTAACGACAGGGCAATGTGTGGAAATCCGCTTAGCACAACATCTCCCGGATGATTCTTGGCTTGCCCTACTTTTATGTCATCAGGGAAATCCTTTTGCCTGTGGTTTGCAAAGTGGAATGCAGATTGATTTTGGTCAAGGATTAACTGCTAGAGTTGAGAGTCGCGATACTCATATTCTGCGACTTTGGAAAATGCGCTTCTCGAAATCGGGAACTGAGTTTATGGATTTACTCTATCGCTTAGGGCATCCAATTCGCTATGAGTACGTTTCTGCACCTTGGGATTTAGACTACTACCAAACAGTCTACGCTAAGGAACCGGGTTCTGTTGAAATGCCTTCAGCCGGACGGGCGTTTACCTGGAAGTTGCTGTTTGGTTTAAAGCGTCTTGGAGTGGAAACAGCCCACATTTTACTGCATACAGGTTTATCTTCTTATATGGACGATGAACTAGATGCCCAACATCCCGCCTCAGAAGAAGAATACCTCATCAGCGAAACTGCCGCTCAGAAGATTAATCGTACTCATGAGGAAGGGGGACGAGTCATTGCCGTTGGTACTACTGTCGTCCGGGCGTTGGAATCAGTTGCAGACGATACGGGGAAGGTGCAATCCCAGCATGGCTACACGCGATTGCATATTACAGCTAACCACAAACTCAAGGCAGTAGATGGTTTGCTGACTGGTTTACACGAACCAGAAGCCAGCCACCTCGACTTGTTGACTGCATTTTTACCAGCAACAGAAATTCGGCAGGCTTACGAGAACGCCATACAGCGAGGTTATCTCTGGCATGAGTTCGGGGATTTAAATTTGATTTTGTAAAGAAGCGGTGACGGGGAATTCCATTCTTTGATCTTCCTAAGTTTAAAACGATGGTCGCCCCGTCACCGTCCTTTGTAATGAGTCATTAGTAAGGGAGGGTTTCATCTGTTAACTCGTGGGTAGACACTTCGGATTGAGTTAAACCTGCCCTTACTAGTACAACAAGGCAAAAGTAAAAAGTAAAAAGTAAAAAGAAAGAACACTTATTTTATAAGCTTTTTACCTATTTCAGATGGGTGGGTTATTTCCGCCGCTCTGTACTAGACATTGGACTAATGACTCAAAATCCCATTATTCCCAAAGGTAGAGTAATTTTCCAGAAAATCAACCTTACACTTAGGGCAATAATGACTACAATAAGGTGGAAGACTTGATCTCTGGAGTGCTTGCCGTGGGATTATTTGATGATTTGAGTCGGTTTCTGGAAAGCCGTTTGGAAGAATTCTTGCGAAATAATCCGCATTTGGAGTTAGAAGCCCTGTTAGAGCAACTCCGAGAGCAAGAGGAAGATTCTTTAAAGCTGATTGCAGATTTACAATTACAAGAGAAGCGATCGCAAGAGGATCTTCTGTCCACAGCCCAAGAGATCCAGAAATGGCACATACGTGTTGAAAAGGCAAAAGCTTCTGGCAGACAGGATTTAGTTGCTGCTGCACAAGAGAGAGAATCCGCACTATTACGGGAAGGAAATCAGCGTTGGGGACAAATGCAAGGAGTAAAGGAACGCATTACTCAAGCTAAGGAACTACTGCGGAAAATTCAACAACGGCGACAGGAAGTACAAGCCAAAGCAACGGAAGCCCAAACAGCACGTACTCAAGCTCAAGCGCAGCAACGTATAGAAACTGCAGGTTGGTCTAATAAAACTAGCACTTTTTCTAGAGGGTTTGACGAGTTAGAAGAGAAGTTTCGCCGTTGGGAAACTGACGACGAATTGCAACAGATGAAGCGGAATCTGGGTAAATAACTGCCAATTGTGTGGGCTGGGCTCATCCGCTAGAAAGTTGTGCTGGCAACGGTGACTACTATCTTACCAATGGTTAATAACCGACTTACTCCCTGCTTTTGCTGTCCGTCAATTACAAGAGTTACTGCAAGCAATTTGGAGTGAGAGAGAATTAGTGCAAAAAAGAGCTTGAAAAAAATAACATAAAAACAAATCAAATTTCTGTCACGAATTGATGGCTTTATTGTATGGTCGCGCTCAGTATTCTTTAAACGTTCCAATTAAAATTTTGAGGCTGTTCCAAGGAAAATCTTGAGGCATGGAACGTAGTATCTTTGTAGATGTTTTAACAAGCCTACAACAGTTGTTTGTCGGTTATATCCCCGCTGCTGTTGTAGGTATTTTTACTGGGATTGTTATTGGCACGAATGCTCTCATATATCAGATATTCGAGCGAATATTACAGCTGGCGCAAAGCTTTACTCCCATAGCGTTTCTACCCTTGGCGCTGATAATTTTTAAACAGAATGAACCCGCTGCTTTTACCGTAGTTTTTATGAGTGCTTTATGGTCGATTACTATGTATACCGCAAAAGGTGTGCGACTATTTCGCCAACAAGGTCATAATTTTCGAGTAGCTATCAATCATATATTTCAGGCTCTCAGGATAGGTATTTGGTTCGCCTGGTTTACAGTTATTGCTACAGAAATGTTGACAGGTGGAAAAGGGTTGGGCAATGTGATCTGGAGTGCTTATCGCGAAGGCAACATCAATAACATCATTGAGGCACTACTCTACATCAGCATTATTGGCTTTACACTCGACCAGTTACTCGATATTACTGGATATTTCCTGTCACAGATTGTCTTGGAGGGGCAACAAAAAGATCCATAAATCCCGCCATTAGGCATCAGCTATCAGCATACATGACTGGTTGAGGTGGTTTAAGTCCGCTCTCATTTCTAAATAATTCAGTTCCCAAGCTGAGTGCTGAGTTCGATTATGGCATTTTTTCTACTTCAGATTGCTGAGCATCTTCCTGAGGACGGGGAATGGTAAAGGATATAGAACGAGTGGATTGAGATTGTGAGTCGATCTGGAGTTGTTCGGAAGGTGCATTACTAAAGTAGGAGCCAAAAAGCTTGTTGTAGTTAGAAGCGATCGCTAAAAATGCCCCTCCCAAAATATAGATGGGTAGGGGTAGGGAAAATCCTTTCATCCAGTCAAACAGTTCCGCCAGAGCGAACAATACTAAAAAGCAGGCAAGCCAAACTCTCATGTTTCCATCCCTGGAATTCAAACGTCTCTACTCATATTAGATTGCTTGTCAGATAATTGAGAGCTAATGTAGAAAAATTAGTTTACCTCGCTCTGTATGGCTTGGTGTATCCTCCGTCTGCTGTGAAACGACAAATGCGATCAAGGGATGCCACACCAAGCTTCATTGCTAAATTATTTTCACCTTCTCTGCATTTCGTAACTTCAGTTTGGGAACTATAAGCTTGACAAACTCCTCAGATTAAAGGAGGAAAGCTATCTACTACGCAAAATTCAAATGTCTTGAGTCATCAAAAAAGTTACACCCCGCTTGCGTCTTGTCACCCTTTTTGTGATGCCAATCTTTGCTGCGTTGGGGTTAACCGGACGTAATGCTGCTCGAACACCGGAGCAGGATTTTATAGTCGAGATCGCTGAATTCCTACAACGAGCGTTACAGCATAATTATCATCTTATTTAACTTCAGCAACACTACCCTTATTTATTAAACATGAACTATAAGAATTCGTCAAACAAAATATTAATCGATAATAATTTTACTTCATTAAATTTCTTGGAGACAATTTTAGTGATTGAGGATAGCACTTTTAATCAAAACTTTTTAAAAATTGTTTTAGAAAATGAGGAATATAGAGTTTTAATAGGAATCGACTATGAGAGTGGAATCAAGATAGTTCAAAATCAGCAAGTGGACTTAATATTACTAGATGTTATGCTTCCCAAAATAGATGGTTTTGAAATATGTCGGTTATTGAAAGCAGATTCACAAACTAAAGATATTCCTATTATTTTTATGACTGCTCTTTCAAACAAGGAAGAAAAAGTAAAAGGACTTAGTTTAGGAGCGGTAGATTATATCACTAAGCCATTTCAACAAGAAGAAGTTATCGCTCGGATTCAGGTGCATTTAAAACTCCGAAGATTAAACTTAGAGTTAGATCGACAAAAACAGCAACTCGAACAACGAGTGCAAGAACGCACTGCTGAACTTTCTCAGGCTCTTGAGGAGCTTAAAAAAACGCAATTACAACTGGTACAAAGAGAAAAAATATCGTTATTAGGGCAATTAGTTGCTGGAGTTGCACATGAAGTCAATAATCCCCTCGGGTTTATCTCTAATAATTTGCATTATGCCAATCAGTATGTCCAAGACTTGATGAATATAGTGAAACTCTACCAAAAACAGTTTCCAAATCCGGGACACGAGATCGAAGAAAAAATCGAGGAGAGTGATTTAGAGCATACTTTAGAAGACTTACCCAAGTTGATCTGCTCTATGAAACTCGGCGCAAATCGCATTCACGGAATGATGCAGTCGCTACGAAACTTCTCTCGTTCAGATAGAAACCAGAAAAAATCTGTTGATATTCATGATGGTTTAGAAACAACCCTAATGATTTTGCAGCACCGTCTACAACCCAGGCGCAAACGTCCTATCATTCAAGTCATCAAGGAGTACGGCAATTTACCCCAAGTTGAATGTTATCCAGGACAACTCAATCAAGTATTTATGAATCTGCTGGCAAATGCTATTGATGCACTAGAAGAGGGAGTGGGTAATAGGGAGTGGGGAATAGGAAAAAGTGAATTCCCTACTCCTCAAATTAAAATTTCTACCAGTTTAAATAACCAACAAGTCACAATTCGGTTTACAGATAATGGGCAGGGGATGTCAGAGTCAGTCCAAAGTAATATATTTAACTCCTGTTTCACAACTAAGCCGGAGGGTAAAGGGACAGGTTTAGGATTATTGATTAGCTACCAAATTGTGGTAGATCAACATGGAGGAGAATTAAACTGTGTTTCCACCTTAGGAAAGGGGACAGAGTTGACGCTCAAAATTCCTGTGAGGCGATCAAAAGCTAGTACCGTATAGCGGAATTAAAAATTTAAAATTTAAAAGCATGAAATACAAGAGTTTTAGCTGTTTGGGATGATAGCTTTAGACAGCGCCATCATGTACAAGGTATGTGAATTTTGAACTCGAATCTGGGAACTATGTATTGAGCAAATTATGAGTACGCAAATCACGGTAATGCTCCTGAAACCTGCGCCACGTTCAAGGCTCAACGAGTCAAAATTAGTAAATCAAGAAGGGGAAATTTATGTCCAGCAGCAACATCGAAGTTGTTTTTAGCTTTGATACTACCGGAAGTATGTATCCTTGTCTTACCCAAGTTAGGCGAAAAATTAAAGAAACAGTCACCAGACTGATCAATGAAATTACCCTGATTCGGATTGGTATCATTGCACATGGTGATTATTGTGATGAGGGATCAACTTATGTCACAAAAAAGTTTGACCTTTCTAGTGATGTTAATGCTATTTGTGATTTTGTGCAAAATGTAGAACCAACTGGTGGAGGAGATGCTCCTGAATGTTATGAATTGGTATTACATGAAGCACAATCTCTGTCTTGGTCAAATTCAGCTTCTAAATCACTGGTGTTAATTGGTGATGATATTCCCCATCCGCCAGCACACAATCCCAAAAAGCTGAATTGGCGGCAAGAAGCTGATAAATTGGCTGATAAAGAAATTATGGTTTATGGAGTACAAGCCCTCAATCGCTCCCATGCAACTCCTTTTTATAAAGAACTTGCTGAAAAATCTGGCGGGTTTCATGTCAATCTAGATCAGTTTTCCTACGTTACTGATTTGTTCTTAGCAGTTTGCTATCAGCAATCTTCCAATGAACAACTCCAAGCTTACGAACAAGAAGTCATTCACCAAGGGCGCATGAGTCGTGGATTAAATCAAATATTTAACTCGATGATGAAGCGTGAAGAAACATCTTATTACGCAGCCGCTGATTTACGAGCAGTTTCACCAGGACGTTTCCAGGTGTTAGACGTTGAGCAAGATATTTCTATCAAAGCGTTTGTTTTAGAAAATGGTCTAACGTTCAAAGTCGGGCGGGGTTTCTACGAATTTACTAAAACTGAAACTATCCAAGGACATAAAGAAATTATTTTGATGGAACGGACAACAGGTGATTTGTTTGAAGGAGAATCAGCACGAGAGATGTTGGGACTACCAATAGGTGCGACTGTCCGCCTCAAGCCAAGCAACTTGGAAAAATACATTGTTTTTGTCCAAAGCACTTCTGCAAATCGCAAACTGATTGGCGAGACACGTTTTCTCTATGAAGTAGAAGACTGGATGCGTTGAATTTCAGTCAGCTATGAGTTATGAGTAGGGTGAGTTAACCTAGTACAACAAGACAAAAGTAAAAAGACAGAACAATGAACGCATGTAAGCTTTTTACCTATTTCAGATGGTTGGTTTATTTCCGCCGATCTGTACTAGTGTAACGCATCTGCTTACTTAATATTAGTGCGTTACAGCGCTCTCAAGTAAAGTCTAACTGTAATGCACCCTACTTGTAAATGAATGCTGATTGAGAACGACGTCATGGAACCGATCAACTTGGAAGTTAAACAGCGCCTTCAAGAACTGCGCCAACTTATACAACGAGCTAGCTATGCTTACTATGCCCTTGATTCTCCGATCATGGAGGATGCAGTTTATGACCAACTGTACCGAGAATTGCAACAGTTGGAAACTGAGTATTCAGAGTTAGTCACGCCGGATAGCCCAACTCAACGAGTGGGTGAAAAACCTGTAACGCAGTTTACCTCGGTACGCCATAACATTCCACTCTACAGCTTAGAAAATGCATTTAACGTTGAGGAATTAAAGGCTTGGGATCGGCGTTGGGGGCGACATGTAGAGACTGGAGCAACGTCTCCGGAGTATGTCTGCGAACTGAAAATAGATGGTTCGGCGTTGGCGTTAACATATGAGAATGGTATTCTCATTAGAGGGGCAACCAGAGGTGATGGGGTGATGGGTGAAGATATCACTCAAAATGTCCGGACAATTCGCTCTATTCCCCTGCGGTTACATTTAGAAGAGCTAGAAAACGTTGAGAGGGTAGAAGTGCGAGGCGAGGCGTTTTTGCCTTTGGAAGTTTTTAAAAAAATCAACCTTGAAAGGCAAAAAGCAGGTGACGCAGTCTTTGCTAATCCTCGGAACGCCGTAGCCGGCACACTCAGACAACTCGACTCCCGGATTGTAACGCAACGACGGTTAGATTTCTTTGCTTACACTTTACATATTCCCGGAAGAGATGATGCGAGTATTGCTCATACTCAGTGGGAGGCGCTGGAATTATTGCAGAAGATGGGGCTTCGAGTAAATCCCAACCGCAAGTTGTGTTCTTCTTTAGATGAGGTGGCAGAATATTACGAATACTGGGATACGGAACGCTTGAATTTACCTTATATGACTGATGGGGTGGTGGTGAAGCTCAATTCTTTTAAGCTGCAAGAACAGCTTGGGTTTACGCAAAAGTTTCCCCGTTGGGCGATCGCTCTCAAGTACGCAGCCGAAGAAGCACCTACCCGTGTAGAAAATATTGCTGTGAATGTGGGACGAACCGGGGCACTGACTCCTTTAGCAGAAATGCGTCCCGTACAACTTGCAGGGACGACTGTTTCCCGCGCTACATTGCACAATAGCGATCGCATTACTCAGTTAGATATCCGCATCGGCGATACAGTCATCGTCCGCAAAGCTGGGGAAATTATCCCAGAAGTGCTGAGGGTACTCACAGAACTCCGCCCTGCTGAAGCCATACCTTTTATGATGCCGAATCATTGCCCGGTTTGCAATCAACCAGTCGTGCGAGAGATGGGTGAAGCTGTCACTCGCTGCGTTAATACGAGTTGTGCAGCTATTCTCAAAGGGGCGATCGAACATTGGGTGAGCCGTGATGCTTTGGATATCAGAGGGATGGGAGAAAAACTTGTACACCAACTCGTGGATAAAGGAGTCGTTCATTCTGTTGCCGATTTGTACGACTTGACAGAAGAGAAGTTATGTGCTCTAGAACGCATGGGGACAAAGCTAGCACAGAAATTGGTGGAGGCGATCGCGCAATCAAAAAACCAACCTTGGCCACGAGTGTTGTATGGTTTGGGTATCCGTCACGTTGGCAATGTGAATGCTCAATTGTTGACTGAGAAGTTTCCTAATGTGGAACAGTTAGCAGAAGCGAATCAAGCAAATATTGAAACTGTTTACGGTATAGGTGCTGAAATTGCCCAATCCGTACACCAGTGGTTCTCTGTTGATGCGAATCAAACTTTGATTTCTCGTCTGAAAGCCGTTGGGTTGCAATTTGTACAGGAAAATGTAGAGACACAAAATTTAGCCTCTCCATTCATGGGTAAAATATTTGTGATTACAGGTACTCTCCCCACCTTAACGCGAGATGAGGCAAAGGCATTGATTCAGAAAGCAGGTGGTAAGGTGACAGATTCTGTGAGCAAGAAAACAGATTTTTTAGTAGTGGGAGAAGATGCGGGTTCTAAGTTAGCAAAAGCGGAGGAGTTAGGAATTACGCAGTTGAACGAGCCGCAGTTGTTAGAGATGTTAGCAACGGATGGGTAACCACAAGATCCAGATCCCCGACTTCTTTAAGAAGTCAGGGATCTGGTCTCGAATCACCCATAATTAAAGAACCTCACCCCAGTAAAGCTGTGCTTTACATCCCCTCTCCGCAAGCGGAGAGGGGGAAAGGGTGGGGTACAGAGGATGCTTAAATTATAAGTGATTATCCGGACTTTGTATTATTTAATTATGTAAAAAACTTGAGAGCGAAGTATTATTATTTCGGGCGATCGCCACGGCTGATTCTCTTTTTTAGCTAAAAACATATGCCATACAGTGAATTTACAACAATCACAAAAGTGGAAGAAGCTTTTGGGTTAATTACCGTTGAAGGAAGGCGTTTTGTTCCAGAGATTGAACTAATAAAACCTTCTGATAAACTTGTGGAGTATTTGGAAGAAGTTTTACCGCTCGCGATTGCAACTGGTAGCGAAAAAGTGCGTTCTGAATTAATTATTGCTCCCATACTACTGGAAGTGTGGAGAATATTGGAAAAACAAATTGGGATTTTTTCTGGAGAAGATTTCGATGTTGATAGTTCTGTGGGACTAAATGGAAGATGTGATTTCTTGCTTAGTCGTTCACCTAAACTAATAGAAATTGATGCCCCCGCAGTTGTTATTGTGGAGGCAAAAAAAGCAGATTTAAGAACTGGAATTGGACAGTGTGTAGCAGAAATGGTTGCTGCTCAGCGATTCAATAAAGCGAAAAAGAAATCTGTTAACACCATCTATGGGAGTGTCACTAGTGGCACTCAATGGCGATTTATGAAGTTAGAGGAAAATACAGTGACTTTTGATTTATCAGAATATCCGATTCCCCCAGTAGATTTTATTCTTTCTTTTTTGATTTGGATGATTCGTAATGCTTGAAAAAAAGACTGTGAGCGCGCTATCCTCACATACAGAGAAGGAATGGGCGTCCCCGTCGCCATTCTGTACTTTAAGCAATCCATTCAGTTGTTCGGAAAAACACTCTGCAAATCGCAATATCCACTGATAACACGCAGAATTTCGACATTATCCTCAACAATTTGATAAAATACGATGTAATCCATCATCAAAATTCCTCGTAAACCAGGTCTTAGTCGAGCGTATGACTTGCCGATATACGGGAAACGTGCAAGGTGTTGACACTTTTGGTTGAAGGTTTGTACAAAGTGATCGCCTGCATCGACGCTCCTCTCCAGAAAATACTCAGAAATTGCTTCCAGGTCTCGGCTGGCGGTCGCCGTAATCCGTAGATACCTCATGCTGAAGCGGCTTTGGCTGCTTCCACCTTACTGCGTAATCGAGCTAGCACCACGTCTGCATCTAGAACATCACCTCGCTCTGCTGCTTGTACACCTTCTTCAATCTTGAGTCGTGTTTGTTCAACCCAAGCTAGGTATTCTGGGGTTTCTTCTGAATTTTGCTGTGTTATCTCGTCAGCGAGTAGAACAAGAGCTGTGTCAATTGCATCTTCAATAGTTGCGTACCCACCCTGCCGCGAGAGGGATTCAAGAACTTGGCTCTGCTGTGTACTGAGGATGATTTGCATATCTATTCAGTGCTTGAGGCTATTGGTTGGGGTTTGATATAAAGGGTCATATTCTAATTTTATCTTTATTAGTTGGTTTTCGTTCCCTCAAAGTGAATCTCCTCTAATGGCTGTGACATTTTACAAAGTCCACAAACTTTATCGGGAGAGGATATTTTACCAAGTTTTGTTTTGAATTTGGCGGAAATCTGGTGAATATGGACAATAAAACCGTAACGTATTGCCAGTTTTGGGAATTGGTAGGTTGGGTAGAGCGTTAGCGTTACCCAACAAATCTGATAAATGTTGGGTTTCATGCTTCAACCCAACCTACGGGCTTTTGGGATAAAGATAGGAAAGAATGCGCTGTGTGTGGACTTTAGCACGTTTTTATCGCTTTCATCCCTAATCTTATAACCCACATTCCGCATATTTGGGTTATTACGGCTTGATCCCCCCTAGCCCCCCTTTTTAAGGGGGGAACATTGAATTATAGATAAGGCGATTAACTTATGTCACAGCTTGAAAGATAAAGTACGATCGCCTTATTTTCCCGCCATTTAAGATTTAATGCACTAAGGCCGGCTGTGACGTTCAAAAAAGTTCCAAATCATCTTACTGGCGTTAAAGCCAAGCTTATTGTTGAACTTATTGAGGCTGGCATCATCAGAAGTACCACCAGGCCAAGAATGTCCACCACCGACAACAGTTGCAAGTAAAACTTCTGAGCCATCTTTACAACCTGAGGAGCGAGAGGTTTTGACTTTATAGGGTGCGCGTGGATTAGCACCGGGAAGCAGTCGGACTGGAGCCGATCCAGAACAGTGATCGCGAGATCGCCAAAAGTTAATTGTTGCGGGGACAGAAATCAGCGCTCCTCGCTCCTGGGTGTCGCCATCGCCTTGATATTGTACGGAGCGATCGTTTGTACCGTTGATCATCAGCATTGATACGGCTGTCGGGGGCTGACAATTAGGTTTGAGTCGCACTGGAAGAGCACCTGCTACTGATGCAAAAGCCGCAATTTTATTCGGGATTTTACAAGCTAAGGCTTGGGCTAGAATTGCTCCTTTGGAAAAGCCAGTCACATAAATTTTCTCGCTGTCGATATTTCTTGTTTGTTGTATGCGTTCGAGCAATGCTGAAACAAATGAAACATCATCCACATTTGTTTGAGGATTAGATCTAAGGCTCCATTCTTGGTTAATTCCATCTGGATAAGCAACAATAAACCCTTCTTGCTCAGCTAAAGTATTGAAGCGAGAAACACGAGCAATTGAATGACCGCTACCACCATGTCCGTGAAACACTAAAACTAATGGCATCGGACGACGGGAATTATAAGATTTTGGAGTGTAAAGATAGTAGGTACGCGATCGCCCTTGATTGCTTATTTGCTGGTCATTGCCACCGTAAGCGATTTTTTTACTAGATATAGTTCTTTCTTGTGCTTGAATGACTCGGCAATCTGTTACCAAGGTGGTTGAGAGCAGGCAAACAAGAATGTGAAAAAATCGGGAATTCAAATTAATCTTCACTGTCAATATCATTAAATCTGTTAAATCGGTTATCAGCGTTTATCTATTGGCATTTAGCGCTTGGTTTACGTTGTCCAATCCTGAAAAATCATGCTTGCTGAGCGAGTAAAGGCTATTAGCTGAATACTTACATCTAAGTCAATCATATTCATTCAATTCCTTTCATAGCTGACAGTTTAATGCTTACAATAGTTTTTCCTTGTTATATCTCAAAAACCAGGGAGAAAATCCTCTATATAAAGGCGATTTATTTGTAGCAATCTGTATACGATTTGTCAACATCATATTTTGACTGCTAACAATTAACTGTTTACAGTCACAACAATTTCACTTATAAAAGAGGATCACGGTTAGTACTCCACCAAATCAAAATTCCTGAATTTACACTGACGCACTCCAGAACAAAGAGTTTCCACTCATACATTTATGTCCTGCTACTGAACTTGTCGATATAAGTTACGCCGAGCGCCTAAATTGAACAAAGTGAGATTTATTATATAGATTACTTTAGCTTTGCGTGTCATTCTGCCAATTTGCCAGAATGGCAACTCATTGGTAACATACGAGCGATCAGAGTTTAACAGAGGTTTGACAGTGGATTGCTGTACAAAAAAACTCATTGCTTGGTACGACAAACATCATCGACTGCTGCCTTGGCGGCAAACGAGAAATATCTATCATACCTGGGTGTGCGAGGTTATGAGTCAACAAACGACTTTGGCTGTTGTCGCACCAAAATTTGCGGAATTTGTCAAGCATCTCCCTAGTGTTGACGATCTGGCAGCTTGCGATGAGGAAAAACTGCGACAACTGTGGTCTGGGTTGGGTTATTATGCTCGTGCCCGCAATTTAAAGAAAGGTGCACAGTGTATTGTTGAACAAAGAAAGGGAAATTTTCCTCAGTCGTACCAAGAGTGGCTGGAAATACCAGGTTGTGGTCCTTATACAGCCGCAGCGATCGCCAGCATATGCTGCCATGAAAAAGTTGCTTGCGTTGATGGCAATGTTATCCGGGTTGTAAGTCGTTTGCTTGCCCTTCAGGATGTGTGGAGTTCATCAGGACAATCAGCCATTCAAGCTTATGTGACTCGTATTCAGCCAGACAACCGTCCTGGTGATTTCAACCAAGCAATGATGGAGTTGGGGGCAACAGTCTGCCGCAAAACAAAACCTCAATGCCATCTGTGTCCTTTACAGGAACATTGTTTAGCTTTCGCCAAAAATTGTATCGAACTCTGTCCCCCCAAAAAACCACGACGTGATGCAGTAAATGTGGAGTTGTTTGCTGTAGTTGTTTGGAGAAAGACAACTGATGCGATCGCTATTGTGAAGAGGACAAAGGGATTTCTGTCTAATACCGTCGGGTTTCCATTAATCTCAGAAAGCGAAGTTGAAGAAGCAAATAAGTTGCTGAAATCTCTACCACATCTGCAACTTTCTGAACTGCCGAACACATTTTCGCATAATATCACCCATCATCGTATTTCTGGAAGAGTCTTCGTTGCCCAAGAAATTGAAAACGCAAGCGTTTGTCTGCAAATCGATATATTACAACATTTGTATTGGGTTGCCAGAAGTGATATCACTTCAAAACTTTCTACTTCATTAGATAACAAAGTTCTCCAGCTTTTTCATAAGTATTACGATAAATAAGATCCCCGACTTCTTTAAGAAGTCGGGGATCTGAGTTGAACAATTTTATTCATGAGTAAAGATGATATGGCTAACTTAAAATTGCATTTTAATGGTAATTTCCCCCTTAAGAAAGAAGAAATTAGCAAGATTTTAAGATCTGCTGATGAAGAGAAAGGCTTGAATGATACTTTACAAAACTTAATGAACAAAACGAGTCTAGGAAATGCAAAAGTTGGACGAATAAAAAGCTGGGCAATTCGTGCAGGGTTAATAAAAAATAACATTCTCAGTCCAGAAGGAGAGATTGTTTGGCGACGAGATGCCGACTTGGAGTCAAATATTACAGACTGGCTGATGCATTTTTATTTGAGTCTTGGTGATCAAGGTTTAAGTGAACCACCAGATAACCCAGCAAATTTGGGTGGATGGACTTACTTTGTTTACATATTTTTACCTCAGCATAGCAGATTTACCCGTGATGAATTGCTATATCACACGAGTTTAGTTTTTGAAGAAGAAAACAAAATAATTGATGGTAGGATGAGATATATTTTAGGAGCATACACGCACTCTCAAGCTTTAGCATCTTGCAAATTTCTTACTCAGGAAAAAGACCAATATTTGGTGGGACAGACTCGCTTGCCTAACCCTTATTTATTAGGATATTTCCTAGCAAAACTCTGGGAACGTGACTTTAAAGGTTCTGGATCTGTGCTTACCGAATCCATGATGAACCAGAAAATGGGGTTGGCTTCCGTATTGGGAATGAAAGCAGAAGCGCTACAAGAACAACTTAATACATTGGAAGCTTACGGTATCATCGAACAGCGACGGACAGTGCCTCCCTTCCAAGTCATCCCACGTTGGGATGAACCGACCAAGCGCAGCAATATCTAGCGGCGGTGGAGGCATTTCTGGAGTCAAATGAAGCAGATCCTGTAGCAGATGAATTAACTAAGAATAAAAACCAGATTAGTGCCGGGATTGAGAAAGTTAACGATTGGTTTCAACCAGTTGAAGATACAGAAAAACTGTCTGATGGCACAATGGAAATGGAAACACTGCTACAAATCTACCCCAAGTTGCGCCTCTTATCGCCAGTGATTGAGATTAGACAGAATGTCATTTCGGTGCAACCGACAACACAACAAAGCGATCGCTTCTCACACGCACTACAAACTGTCAAAGAGAAAATTGCCTCATTAGTTGAAGAAAAAAGTCAGCAAGCTGGGTTACTCTTAACAGCAGATGGCTGTAGTAATTATCAACTAGATATTCAAAGATTTATTGAACAAATTAGCCAGCTTGAAGACCTCCCGCCTCATTTTATTGAAACTTTACAAAACGCCTTCCGTACTGCCGAGCGCAAGCAAAGAGAAGTCAGCGTTCAAGCCCAAGAACAACAAAAACTTAACGAAGATACGCAAGTTATGCTGGCGATTCGTCAATACAGGGCTGCTTTCAAACCTACTACTATTTACTTGTGTGAACAAGCAATCAATGATGTAGAGAAAAATAGAAATAGTTTTTATTATCCAGCCAATCATATATTAGAACTTGAAGAAATTATTAAGTATTTCAGAGAGAGAATAGCTGCTTTCCATCAACGATTAACAAGTTTACAGACTCGTATTTATAGAGTAGATAATCTCAAAGATATCAATCAAATCCGCACGGAATGCGCTGAATTGGATTTAGTCTTTGAAAATTCTGCCGATTACCCGACATATCAAGAGATAAAAGAACAAATCCAACTTTTGACAGATGACTTAGAAATATTGCAAAATCTAGAAATACGCTGTCAGCAATGTGATGATATTGCCAGTTGTCACGCGACATTGGCAATGATTAGTAGTGAAAGGGAAATTTTGCATGATAGCGATCACTTTAGTACCAAACTATCAAATTTGTCAGATAATTTGCATCAAAAAATCCAAGCATATACTACAGAACTAGAAGAATGTGAGCATTTAGAAGACGTAAATACAGCAAAGGAGGCGCAAAGACTCCAAGAAGAGTTACTGAAAAAGTCATCGCGGTACTTAAACTCTGATGCCGAAGAAAAATTCAACTCCATTAGTTCAGAACTAAAACTGTTGATTGAGCTATTACAACTGTTTGAATTAGTGAATGTCAATACTGTAGAATCTTGTCAAGCTCAGTTAGAGAGACTGCGGCAGTGGGAAAATGATACTCAATATCTGACAACCAGATTACGCGATCGCCTTGAGTCCTTTTACGCAGAATTAGAACACAAACAAGCAGAAATTTTCCAGCAACAACAAGCCTCTGCCCAAAGGTGGCTACAAGATTTAGAAATAGAAAGTGCAAAAATAAATCAATTACTTGATGATCCAGAAAAACTGGAAGCAGCAAGCGACCTTATAGAACAAATTGAAACACAAAAATCACACTACATTAACTTCTTGACTCCTCAACAACTGGAGTTGTTAGAAAATATTCAACGTCAATGCATTGAGGAACAGGAGAAAGACACAGCCAATAAAATTCTGGTGCTATTCCGTTCGCTTCCTCCGCAACGACGATTTCACCTGTACCAGAGGTTAGCACAATACCTCAGAGAAGATACGGAGGATGAAAATGGCTAAACAAAGCTTTGGTCTGTTTGATCCTCCACCACAAACTAGCAGTAGCCAGTCAAATCAAGATAAACTTATTGTACTTGACCCTACGGAGTTATACGATATTCCCTCAGACTACATCCCCATTACAACAGATGTGGAGTGGATCAAGTTTTTTGGTGTGAGTTCCTCACCTTGTTGGGTTAAAGGTGAACGACTATGTAAATGGGCAGCAGCATGGTTGCGGGCATGGAACAAAATGGATACGAACATTGAAATTAAACAAGATCCATCCCTCAAATTAGCAGCTTTGTTTGCTCCCCTACCTTTACCACAGGAATGGACTGACAAAAAGCAGCTACTAAATCTTGCCACTAGACTTGACTCTTATCCTCAAGACAACCCCATCGCCTACTTGCTAGTAGATATCACCGATAGCGATCGCATAATCTGGCAAAGCAAAGAACCTTCTATTCAACATCTCGCCGCATGGCTAGCAATTCAAGTGCCACAAGAGTGTAAACCCCTAGAACAAGTTTGGCAGCACCAGTTTCAAGAGGGTGAGTTAGTCAATTATTACCAAACTGAGGATAAATTATTGCTTCTGCGGCGTTGGTTGGGTATAGCCCAACCCATACTCACCGACTTGGGTGAGTATGAGTTGCCAGTTCCTGATTTTCTCACAGAAGAGTTTGACAAATTCTGGTCTGAACAAATTTACCGTAGCGAAGGTAAAGTTCTTGATAAAGTCATGCCCTATAAAGTCGCAGGCATGGAACGGATTGCCAATTGTGCCTATAATGTTTTCACGAATCGACCCAAATGGATGACTAAGGACAGGAAAACTAAAGTTGCTGCATTTCTCACCCATTTACAGAAGCAAGAACTGAGCGATCGCCAATCTCCACCCGAACCTCAACCTCTGGATCTAAATGCTAGTCCCAACGAATCACTAACCTGGGTAACTGAAAACTACCTACCCTTCCGTCGTTGGGAAGTTATCAACCAAACTCCTCTTGAGCAAAAAATCAGTGAGCGTTTGGCTGATAGTTTTGTGGATTGGATGCTATTGCACTACCCAGAAATGAAGGTAGACTCAGTAGAAAATTCTTTTCTCAATTACAGTGTAGCATCAAAAGTGGGAAATCTTTGCCAACAGGGTCCGGTTCTTTGGGTTGTGGTTGATGGATTGGGTTGGTTAGATCACTTAGAACTCTTGTCATTTCTTACTAAAAACAATCAACTTGCTATTGAAACTGACATCACTCCTCGATTTAGTATCGTGCCTACCAAGACTGAATACGCAAAGTGGAGTCTATACGCACAACTTTTGCCTGGTGATTTTTCCTGGAAAGATGATGCTGGCAAAGCTTTTCCTAAAACCGCCAAGGAAAAGCGTTATACAGATCATCGTATTACTGAACTGCGTCAAGATTTAGAGAAGGGTAAATACACGCTTTACTGTTGGGACACCGAACAGTTTGACTCACTCCACCACAGGCAAAGAGATTGGAAATATTTCTACGAAGTTCAACGTCCTTCTACTTTGGAAGTGATTGCGACAGGCATTCAGTCTTTTGTAGAAGCATACTCCGAGCCAGAAAGAATTAGGGTGGTGATCGCCAGCGATCACGGTCAGATTTTGGGTGTTTTAGAACAAATTACCCATTATCCTTCAGAACTGGAAGCTAAAGGAAGAATGGCGATCGGCAAAACTGACGATCCTCGGTTTGTGGTATTAGAGCGATCGCGCTACGGTCTTCCTCATGATATCAGCATTGTCAGAAGCTCTGCGAGTCTGGGTTCATTCAGCTACACTAACGATAGAAAAGTCATCGGTGCTCACGGTGGACTTTTTCCAGAGGAAGTTGTGGTGGGTGTATCCGTTTTGCGAAAATCCGTCCAACGCCGTCGCGTGTTCGTCTCCTGCTATGGTGAAGGGAAACCCAAACAATCAGCAGAACTAGAGATAACTATCGATAATCCTAACTCAGTATCCCTGACGAACCTTTGCCTGTACATTCATGAATTACCATCTTTTCGTTTTGGAAAACCTTTAGAAAAGGAAATTCCCGCCAATCAAAAGGTAAGATTCAAACTCACAATACCCGAGGTGCCGGAATTGACTCCTGATGAAGGCGATCGCCTATTATTATCCGGTAAATTAACCTTTCAATTCACCAATGCTGAAGTCGGAAGCACAAACCTCGCTCCTGACTCAACAATCACCATCAACGACATGTTCCGTAGTGGGTTTAATATCGATGAGTTCATGTGATGCAGTAGCTTACAACAACGATTTAGTTCGTATTGTCTTTGGCAATCTCTGTATTGATAAAACCAGACTGCCATCAAGTGGACTCAGTTCTATGGGTGTACCGAGCTTTGTTGCGGAATGGCTGCTCGATAAAATTGTACCTGGTTCCGGAGCGCTGACTGCACTAGAAGTTGAAAAAGTCAATATCTTTGTTAAAAAAGCATTTCCCCGCAAAGATGATCGCAACGAAATCATTTTTGATTTGACTCAAGGAGAAGTGCGAAAATTAATTGCCCTTATGCAGGTGCGAATCAAATTGGAACAAGGAGGAAAAGTTATTCCCGAACCTTTAGCACAAATACCAGTCCTAAATTTGACTGAATGCAGTATTGCTACAGAAATTATAGAACGCTACAAATTGTTGCTACGTCAGGGAATATGGGGAAAAATTAGCCTTGCGATGCTGAGTAACGGTAAATTGGAAGTTATGGGCTTTGAACCTTTCCAATGTTCACAAGTCAATTTACAGAGTTACGCTGATTGTCGGGCAAAATTTAATACACAAGAGTGGCGAGATTTACTTTTTTGCTCAATGGGCTTTAACCCCCAGCATCCAAATTATCATCTGGAGGCAAAAACATGGATATTAGCAAGATTACTGCCATTAGTGGAATCTAATTACTACGTTATGGAATTAGCACCCAAAGGCACGGGGAAAAGCTTTGTCTATGAAAATATTAGTAGTAAAGTCACCTTAATTAGCGGTGGTAAAGTGACTCCTGCTCAGCTTTTTATTAACGGCAAAACTAAAGAAGTCGGTTTACTCGGTCGCCATGATGTTGTTGTGTTAGATGAAGTTCAGAGTTTAACTTTCGACAATCCCGATGAGGCGATCGGTCCACTTAAAAATTACCTGGCGAGTGGTCGCTACAATCGTTCTGGGTTCGCGGATATTTCCAGCGATTGTGGATTAGTGATGCTGGCAAATATTGAATTAGATGAGGAACTACGACCGCGCAATGAAGAGAATTTAATTGCGAATCTACCCCATTTTTTTGCGGAATCCGCATTAATTGATCGTTTTGCAGGCATCATTCCCGGTTGGGAAATTCCTAAATTCCAAAGAGAAATGACAGCTTCTCAAATCGGTCTCAAAATGGATTTCTTCGGTGAAGCATTACTCTCTTTGCGTCAAGACAATCGCTTCACATCTTACGTACAACAGCACACTCAATTTGATAAAAATGTCACCGTTCGCGACCAAAACGCTATCCTCAAGTCAGCTTCGGGTTTTTTGAAGATTCTCTACCCCCATTTAGAATTAACATTAATGGACTATCAGGGTGATTGCCTAGAACCTGCCAGAAGGCTACGCCAAGCTATTCGTAATTCGCTATATTTCCTCGATGATGAATTCCGACAGCTAGGTAGAGAAATTTACGTTGAAGTAAAGTGATGAGAAAAAGCAAAATCATCCAATGGTTGCTTGTGAAATAGCTTTCTCACCTTCAAAACTGTGAGAAAAACGCAATAGGACAAAGTCCTTAAACCTTACTGATGAATGTCACAAGGGAACGTACCTCAAATGGTTGCTGTATCAAAACTTCAAGTTTGTGACTATCAATGATTTGTAATTAGGTACTATTGTCAATACTATCATTCTTGCCAGAGCGCCTAAATTTCTTATCATTACCGAAGAAAGGCAGCTATGCTGAAGGGAAGAGATTAGGGATGTGCCCGATGCTATTTGGGTTTAAAGCCCCTAACTTTAGTTATGAATAAAGTTGGAAATATGTATTTCGCTCTGGCGCAGCGCTTCGGAATACTGCGTCCTTATTAAAGCCCCTGAATGAGCGTTATGGGGTTTCCTTCTGCTCTCTGCCTTCTTCCTTCTGCCTTGCCGCCCTTGGCGGCTTTACCTCCCTGTCTTGACTGCTTTTGTCGCCATCCAACGACAGCGCCCTTCGGCTTGGTGCGGTTTAAAATTGCGCTCACACCGTTTCGGGTTGCATCGCTTTGGTGTGTTTGCGATCGCTCCGCCAAAAAGAAAAGATAACGGGAAAAGTCAGATGGAGTATGGGGAACCTGCCCCAGCATCGCCACCTCATGTGCGTATTTAATATTTTGCTTGACAAACTCAGGCTACATTATTAAATGGAAGTGTAGGTATTTGATTGTAAACTTCTGCATTTTCTTCAAGAGCTTGATGTATATCGTATTGCGTTTGTAAATTCAACCAAAACTGAGCGCTGTTACCAAAATAGCGAGATAAACGCAAAGCTGTATCTGCTGTAACACTGCGTTTTCCAGATAAAATTTTACTAATTCGTGTCTGAGCTACACCTATATCTTTGCTCAATCTATAAGGCGTGATACTTAGTGGCTCTAAAAATTCAAGCTGTAGAATTTCTCCTGGGTGGATATTTTGCAGACGGTTGTTATTCATAATTATTTCTATGAGTCAGTGGTAATCTACTCTTTCAACTTCTGAAGCATTGTTCTCATCAGTCCAAATAAAGCAGATTCGCCATTGATCGTTAATACGAATACTGTACTGCCCTTTCCGATCGCCAGCTAGCTTTTCTAAACGACTACCAGGTGGCCGCAAATCGTTAATTGACGTTGCAGCTTCAAGGATAAGCAATTTTCGTAAAGCAGTTTTTTGGATCTTGGGCGGATACTGAGAAGATGTAAAGCTCTCAAAAATAAGCTTTGTTTCTTCAGATTTAAAACTAACAATCACAATACTATAGGACTAATATTTGATTTCTGAAAAAGCTCCGTACATTTGAAGAGTAGT
>CALMVQ010000004.1 GCA_937873135.1 uncultured Scytonema sp.
AAATATTTCGTAATTATGGAGAAAAATATATAATTAATTTTGCGTAACTACTTAGGTGATGGACACTCTACAATCAACGAGTTAATCAGAAAGGAAAACCGAACACCAGCACGTTTGGATACACCTACCTCAGCGATGAGTAAAATTCAGTGTGACGAGGCGATGGAACAGTATCTCACGCAACAGCGTTTGTCGTTGCACAGCGTGATCGAGAACGATCGCATGGTTTATCTTCGCAAAGTTGCTAATCTCTCATCTGGTGGTGTCAGTATTGATGCTACCCGAACTACTCACCCTGAAAATATTATCTTGGCGCAAGACATTGCCCAACACTTCCGCTTAACTTGCATTGGTATTGATGTCATTGCCCAAAATCTCAGCGAATCATGGACGTCCGGAAACTTCGCCATCTTGGAAATCAATGCTGCACCGGGTGTTTTAATGCATCTTAACCCTGCTATTGGTGAAAGCGTTGAAGTCCCTTCAAAGATTTTGGAAACTTTCTTTAAGTCAGGTATTGATGCCAGAATACCAATTATCACTTTTAACCGCATCTCAGTTCAAGAACTTCAAAATACTATTGACCATATTCTTTTGCAACACCCTGACTGGACGATAGGCGCAGTTTGTCGCGATGTAATTTTCATCAATCGTTCGCCAAAAATCTTGAATAAGGATTATAGTACAAATCTTCTAAGCTTACTACGCAATCCCAAACTTGATTTGCTCATTGCTGAATACTCAGAAGATATTTTAGAAGATGAGGGTATGTTTTACTATGGTAGTAACATGGTAATTCTGAATAATCCTACTGAAATTGAGATGACATTGGCACGGGATGTCTTCGATGAATCGACTGTTGTGATTAAACGAGAAAACAATATTTCTCTAAAACGTAAGGGTGTGATTGAAGAGTACTCTCTGGGAGAAGAGGTCCCATTTACTCAAGTTTATTTGGAGGAAATTGGGACGATTTTGTAAAATGAGACAGGAAATAAGAGCTAACAGCTTCTTATTTCCTCTTCACTCTTATTCTATGATGTCCGTCAAATAAAATTCGAGAGCGATGGCTTTATTTTGTTCTGTTAACATGAGAGTGATTTTGTTGCATGTAGCTTAACAACCAACTTGCCACAGTTGCCCTTCGAGTTTGCCGAGGTCCAAATTCACCAATTTTGTAGCCTTTGAAACCTAGTTGTTCTTTAAGGAGTTGTTTGTTCTCTGGAGGAATAGAACGAGCCAGCTTGACCGTTGGGGGGCGATTACCGATAAAATCTGGTGGTTGTGCGTACTCATCTCGCCATTCTGGTGTCACTTCTTGAGTATCCCACTGCTCAGAAGAGGAGTCGTAGCGGTATCCCAAATAGTGCCATACCAACTGGTTCACCGTGGCATCATCAATTTCCTCGTTGAGAATCGCCCAAATGGTTTCTGTATTAAGTGATGGTAAAGGCATAAGTAATAAGGGAGAAAATTTAAAACTCCTGACTCCTGAATTTTAACTCCTAACTCCTGTCTCCTAATCTTCTGTCTCCCTAGTTCTTACATTACTATTTTTCTTAAATTCCATCCCTCCCTCGAGATATAAAATAAGCTTATGATAGTCTAAGAAATCCAAAATTTATTTAAAACCTACCCAAGGCAAACCCAACCTACTAACAACAATATCTCGCTACAAATTCACAAAGGTGAAATCTTTGCTTACTTTCTCGTTGGTAAGGGTGAAGTTAGATTGGCGACAGCGGTAGAGGGGACAAAGGAGTCGCCAAGGAGCGGAAAAAAGCCTCATGTACTCTGAGACAGCACGTCTTCCTCTCTCCTTTGTCTTCTGTCTTCTTGTTGGCTTCAGATGAAATTAAAAATTGCTTAGTGTGTAGTAAACAGGGTAAACTGGGAATAATCAAGACTTGACCAGTTGATGGATAATTCTAAACCACAATTAGAACAAATTCGTGCCCATGTCATCATCTCTGGCAAAGTCCAAGGGGTAGGCTACCGCTATGCCACTATGGATACAGCTAGTCAGTTGAGGTTAAGCGGTTGGGTGCGGAATCTCCCAGATCGTCGAGTGGAAGCAGTCTTTGAAGGTAACCGAAAGGTTGTGGAAGAGATGATTCGCTGGTGTTATCAGGGCCCACCTGCTGCTATGGTAAAAGATGTTGTGGTGGAGTATGAAGAGTTGGAAGGGTTGCGGGGATTTGACGTTAGATAGATTTTGTCGGTTGTTTGTTAATAGTTGATAGTTGTTGGTTGATATACGAACAATCAACTATCATATACTAACTACTAATTATTAACCAATCTAAAGTTATTGTCAGCATAAGCGATTTACTCGTCCATTTCTTTCATTGTCGCTAATGCTGAAGGAGACCATTTACTGAGATAGCGAAATATCCAGTATTTAAATACAGTATTTAAAATCACAGGAAATGTTGCAATAAATAAAAATATTGCGTTTCTATTTGCCGGTAGTCCTAAATGTTCTGCCGTCCCTTCTAAAAGAACTTCCCATCCATGTGGGGAGTGGAATCCGACAAATATATCTGTTGATAAAATAATTATAAAAGCTTTGGCGCTATCGCTAATACCGTAGACGATCTCATCCATAAACGACTTCACAGTCGCAATTTCTCTTCTACTTGTAGCAACGATGATACCAAAAGCAAAAAGTGAGATGACATCAGCAAATACATTGCTAATAGCATGAGTACTTTTATCGCGAAATTCCTCGACTAGCTCGAGCGCTTTCTCTTTTACTTGTTCTTCTTTTTCTTCTGTTGAGAGGGGTGGTGCTTTGGTTATAAGACTTTTGAACTGTAGCTTCTTTTCAAAAGTCTTTAATTCTTGGAAAGCTTCTTCCTCCATTTCGGAATTTAGAAAAATATGAGATTTGCTCTCACCTTGTATTCGATCTACTATCGGTTTGACTAGAAAATGTTTGGATATATTTTGAGTTAAAACTGGTACAAGAATAAGTAAAACTAAAAATCTTATAGCAGATCTCGTTTTATTTCTAGAAATCCGGAAATTCCTAACAAATTGCTGTTCTCCTTGAGGAGAAAGATCTGCTTTAATTCTATCAATTGTTCGACCGATAGACCTTGGTAATACACCAGTTTTATCGGATTTAGGTCTATTTTTAGGAGGGGCGGTATTATCTGAAATCGGCTCTCGAAACATCACCTCTTGGTTTATTGGCATAGGTTGTTCGATGGGCACGATCGCACTTTCAATCAATTCATCCTGAGGAATATACTTAGCTATAACGTCATCAATAAACTTGAGCTTCTCTAAAAATACGGCATTGGAGGTATTTAGCAGCGAACGACTCAGCCGAAACTCTGCCAGCTTCACCTTGATAATACTTAAGTTTTTAGCAAGGTAGACTTGCCAATAACTCATGACACTTTCAGTATAATCAGCAGACTCAGGCGATATTTTTTGACCAGCAAAATGCTCAAGTTCAATATTTTTAATGATTTGAGCAGACTGATATGCTTCCAATAGCGATCTCTCTGGTGTTGCCAAAAACCGTTGATTACCAAACTGTAAGTATCCTCTAATTTTTTTGCGAAGCAACGCTGTGTTTGTTGTGAAAGAATCTTTCATGGCAGACGTTTTTGAATATATATTAAGCTGTTGTACCAGTACAGATGCACTATGGTGCTTCTCCAAAGCGCTCATTATTCTGAGTTTACACTGTTTATTCGTTTAGGTTAGGTACGCTTGACAACAATTACTATTTAACTACTCACAAGTGATTATAGGCTTGTAAGAAGGAACTGATGAAAAGCCACATCAAGTTTAGCCATCCAACCATCACTCTCAGCACCTATGCACCTTAACGAACAAGCTGACTCAGTGCATAGATGCACCATCTCGATTGTAGTTACCAATCACAAGAAAAGTGTAGTTGTTAGCCTTAACAGTTGGATTGTCTTGAAACTAGTCTTTTAGCTAGGATTTATGTATAACTTTTGGTTGATGTCCCTTTTATCTATTTACGCCAACGCTTTCAACTATTGACTATTTTTGGAAGTAATTGCGGATGATTGAGTTGCCAAAAATGTAAAATTTGCTTTCCAACCAATTGAGGGTAAAAGTGATGAAAAAAGTGATACCCTGCGGGGCATTCCCAAAGTTTATCTTCTGGCTTTAACCACGTCAGCCACTCATGCAACACAGGTGGATGGACAACTGGATCAGTCTTGCTGCCACACACCATGAGTGGTACAGAAACGTCTCCTTTAGGTAAATTCGCTAACCTAAAAAGCGAGTGAACAGAAGGGGATTCTTCTAAATCTCTCTCTAAGGCGATCGCTAACTTCTTAGTAGAGTAATGATGTTTATTCCCAAACAGACTGCGAACGGTGTTGACTAAAACTTGCTCGCGGGTTATCGGTAAAAGTTGTCGCTGAATGTAATAGTGGGTATGCCAAGTCGTTGCAGGTTGAGCCGCTACGGCTAATAGGGTTAATGATTGTACTTGTTGAGGATATTGACGGGCGAAGATTAAGCCCACGATACCGCTAATTCCGTGACCTACCAAATGAACTGGGCGATCACAAGACTGTACACAATCATATAACAATGCCACCGCTTTATCTATAGAACTAGCTTCATCTTTGGTTTGGCGGTACTCCCACCGAGCAATATTCAAGTACTTAGATAAGTTACGCAGTAATAGTTGGTCAAAATATTTCAAACTAGGACTGGCACTTAACCATAAAACATCAAATGAATAAGACATAATGCCTCTATCGAACTATATAACTTTATAACTTATATGTTATGAAATTTAAATTACAAGTTATGAATTGAAGGGTAATTTTAGTAACATCAATATTTGGTGTTGATGCGAAAATACTATACTCGTTCAACTCTACAAAAAGAGCATAGTTTGTCAATCAAACTGCTATTAAGTATAATTTTTACCAATATCCTAGAAAGTTTACTAAGTATTGAATAGCACAAAAATTAAAAAAAAAGGTATTTATACATATATGTAACTTTCTTATCTATATTTTTTCTTAGGAGTCTACAAACACAGGAAGATTTATGGATATAAATCAGATTGGTCAGGTTGCACTTGCACTGCTAACTACGTTCGGACTGAAGCTACTCGGTGCGATCCTCATATGGCTTATTGGTCAGCGATTGATTGACTTCGGGCTCAGGCTGATCAGACGTGCTTTCAGAAACCAGCTCATCGATCCAACAATCGTTAATTACCTTCTCAATATCATTTCCATAACGTTGAGAGTCATCCTCATTGTTTCACTTCTTGGCTTCTTTGGTGTCGAGACAACCTCCTTCGCAGCATTGTTAGCAGCCGCTGGTATTGCTATTGGTGCCGCATGGGGTGGATTGCTCGCGAACTTTGCTGCGGGTGCCTTTTTAATTATTTTCCGACCGTTTAAAGTTGGTGACTTTGTTAAAATTGGAGGCGTTACAGGAACTGTCAAGGAAATTGGACTGTTTACAACTAATCTCGACATGCCAGATAACGTGTTAACAATTATCGGCAATAACAAAATATTCGCTGATAATATCCAAAATTATTCTGCCAATTCATACCGTCGTGTCGATCTAGTTGCTCAACTTCATCACAATGTCGAGCACAACCAAGCCATCTACTATCTGAAAGCAAAAATTAGCCAAATTCCTAATGTTCTTACAAACCCAGCACCAGATGTAGAAATTTTGGAGTTCAACTTAGCAGGCCCTGTCTTAGCAGTACGTCCTTATTGCAATAACGACCACTACTGGCAAGTCTATTTCGATACCAACAAAACTATCCGCGAAACTTTTGGTGAAGCTGGGTTTCCAGTTCCTGAACACCGTTATGCAATTAGTAGTTTACCAAACAATTTGAGAGATAACGCGATCAATTCGCCATTCAAGGCAAACTAATTCTTTTGTTGTTAACAGTTAACTGTTAACTGTTAACAATTAACGTACTTAAATAAAAAGGAATTATAAATTACGTATTTATGACCTAAACTGTACTTGTCAATTGTTATGATTAGCACAAGCTGAGATTTGCCAACAAACTCTATAGGTTCTCGTTTGAGTCACATAAAGAATGCCTTCAATGCTCAGATGCTTGACTCATGGGCTTGCTGGGTGGAATTTGCTCAATCGTAATCAACGCTTCCATTACCGATTTAGCAATAGGTGCGGCGACAGTACCACCAAAGGCATTTTTTCCCTTCGGCTCATCGACCAATGCCAGTACCACATAGCGGGGTGATTCTACAGGTAATATACCTAAGAAACTGGTAATGTAAGCATCAGTGATATAGCCACCACCCGAACCCCTGGCTTTTTGGGCTGTGCCGGTTTTGCCTGCGATGCGATAGCCGGTGATTTGTGATGCTTTTCCAGTTCCGTCATCAACCACTGTTTCCATCATTTCCACCACTTTTTGGCTTGTCGCTGGTGAAAAAATTTGGGTTGGTACTGACAGATTTGGTGAGTAATGCATCTGTCCCTTACTATCCACTAACCCCCGGACTATGTGAGGCATGACTAATTTGCCTCCATTCGCCAAAGCTGCTTGCATTTGCATCAGCTGCAATGGTGTTAGGGAAAATCCTTGCCCAAAGGAGGTTGTTGCTGGTTCTATTGGTACAGAGACAAATTCTTCTTGACTTTTTAGCTGACTGTTGACTGCAAAAGGTAAATCTGTATAGACACTTTGCCCTAGCCCCAGTTTTTGCAACCAGCCATAGTAGACTGAGGGTTGTATTTTTTGCATGATTTGCACCATGCCGACGTTGCTAGAATATTGTAGAATTTGAGCAATGTTTAACCGTCCGTAACGTTTGTTTTCAGCATTTTTGATAATTCGGTTAGTCACTCGAATAAAACCTGGATCTTTGAACACATTATTAGGTTCGATCGCACCAGTTTCTAAAGCGATCGCGACATTGAGCGGTTTAAAGGTGGAACCAGGTTCATAAAGATCTGCCACCGTCCAGTTTTTAAACAATGAGATATCGGCTTTGGAGTATTCATTTGGGTTATAGGTTGGTTGAGTCACCATAGCAAGCAGCGAACCATCCCAAGCATCCATGACAATAACCGTCCCTCGCTTGGCGTGGAATTTTTCCATCTGCTGCTTCAGAGCAGATCGCGCAACTCGTTGCAGACGGCTGTCAATAGTCAGTTGCAGTTGCAGATCGTCAAAATGCAAAAAACCATCCGGAGCATGATCTGGCATGAGAGAGCCGTTACCTGCGCGACTGAGGCGCACCATTTGCACGGAACGTTCTAGCAATTTTTCTTGGCTATACTCCACCCCAGCTTGACCGCGACGGTCAATGTTAACATAGCCTACTACTTCGGCCACCAAATCTTGTTCTGGGTAAAATCTGGAGTATTTTTGAATCAACTCTAAGCCATTCAGGTGCAATGAGGCAATCCGATCAGCATTTTCTTCCGGTATGCCAGAAGCAAGAGTGATACCGCTTCTTTTTCCTTGAAACTTTTTCTCTAGATCAATTTGATCTTGGTCGAGGATTGATGCCAACTGCTGTGCTATCTGTTCGCTAGACTTTTCAAACAGCTTGGGATGAGCGTACAAAGTATACACAGGACGGTCAATTGCCAACACATTACTATTACGATCAACCACTGGGCGACGGGGCATAAAAGGTCGCAAATTCACCATCTGTTGGTTGCGTGCCTTCTGCGTTAACTTTGGTCCACTGACAATTTGCAGGTGGTATAAGTTTATCGCTAGCCCTAGCCCAGCAGCAATCAATAGACTCCAAATAATGAAAACTCGGTGTTTGGTACTGGGAAGCTCGTCACGGGCTTTGTTCGCGAGCAAGGAAGAAGTGCTTTGCTCTGGCTCTCTTCGTTGTAGCAATTCGCGGCGAAGGAGCGTTGTTGACGCTGAAGGCTTGTTAGAAAATATACCTGATAACCATCTTCTCCAACCCTTCTGCTTTTGCCCTGTTGATTTCGCAGATCGTAAATTTTTCAATTTTCTTCTGCTTGATGACTTCTGCATAAAGGGTGTCCTTTGTCGAATTGCTTAGGGGTGGTATTAATCTAATAGCCGAGGGGATTAACGCTCTGCTGTTGTGTTTCGGTTGGCTTTGTGGTTGGAGGTGTAGGGTTAGAATCAATAGGTGCTGGATTCATGAAAATCATTGTCGCAGGAGTTGGCGATACGAGGTTTGCTGAGGGTTGGGATGCTTCTTGTGCAATTTTGTTTTTCAGCACCTCATTTTTTGTCTTCAATTCTCGCTCTTGGCGTTGTAGGTTTTGCAGTTGACGATAAGATTGACTCCACAATTGTTGGGAATATACTGTCCAACCATAAACCACGAGTGCCGCCGACACTAATAGAAACGCTATAGCGGAAGAATAAAAATGTATTGCTTGCCAACGCAGTAACCACTCTGGTATCTTTCCAGAAGCAGGTATTGTCGGGATTTGTGGTGTTGTGGGAATGTTGTTTTGGGCAGCCTCTTTAGGTAACTTTTGTGTAAAAGAGGAACGTTGCTGCTTTTTAGAAAAAACTTCCGTCGATACTTGGGGGCGAGGAAATTGTGGCTTTTTTAAAGGACGGGAACGTTGACGCATAGCTGGTTCCTGTCGGGAGAAATCTTGAGTCGCGGAAACCTCACCGAATTTCTGAGTTTTCAGAGACGCATTTGAGGAGGACTCTGGTATAGATGGCAGTGATGCTTTGTCATGGGATGACATCTTCCGGTATTGGATACGGGGGGTTCCATCGTTCTGAACTGATTGCGCTCGCAACCAGCGATCATTTGCAGAAACATCTGATTTGCGCTTCAAAGCCATAGCTTGTAAAAATACTGTTTTGTGAAATTTAATTTGTCTATTTTCGTTGCTGTGGTTAATATCACCTTCAATGAAATGCAATATTGAAGAGGTAAATGTGCTGCACCTTTAGCGTTCAAGCATCGCACTTTTAAGTATGGCAATGCAATGTAAAAACTGGCAACTGTGCCCTAGAGGACAATCTTTAGTATGATAGTGTTGATATGGTGATCGACAATCTTACCCTAACGGACATATAATATGTCGCTTGCGGCAAAATAGTATGTGGGTCTGCGTTAAAGAGTTAAAGTATAACTTGTATACCATAGTTTTAAAAGAAAAAAAAAAAAAGCAACAAATAAGGTATCGTATTCAACAGGCTAAAATTGTATTGGCCAGAATTTGGTGAAAGAGGAGTCATGAAAATAAAAATCTTTGGTTTTGCTTTAATGCTAGGTTTAGCAACCATTCTCGGCGCTTGCGAAAGTGGCGGTGGTGGTGGTGATAGCTCACCCTCAGCAACGTCTAGCGCAACTCCTGGTGCTGAACCGACTGATAGTGGTGCTGCTACTCCCGGTGGTGCGATGACAAACACTCCTGGCGGTGCGATGACAAACACTCCTGGCGGTGCGATGACAAACACTCCCGGTGGTGCGATGACAAACACTCCCGGCAGTGCGATGACAAACACTCCCGGCAGTGCGATGTCAACAACTCCCGCAACAACAACGACTCCTAAGGCTAAAGCTACTAAGAAACCTTAGGTATAGTTTGAGAACAGCGCGAAATAAGTTGATAAAATTAATCTTTGCTGCTGAAAAGCCCACCAAGACATTTTTTTGTTGAGGGTGGGATAGAAGTGATGCTCCTGCATACTACAGGGAGTGAAAATTTATCAGGTCTTTGTTGTTGAAGATTTGTAGCTAAAAGATCCGGTTTCCTTGAGGAACCGGATTTATCGTAATTGTCATGATTTACTCATAAATAATCTAGTATGAGAAGCTTGTTTCCAGAATTTAATCAAACTTGTAAATTAAAATGAAGTATTGAAGACAACAAGTTCACTAAAAACTTATCTACTGCGTGAGGTTTAATTGTGCGTCCACCAATTGTCCCCCAAGGAGATTTGCATTCCTTATTGAGTCCAAGACAAACCGAAAATCCCACCCAGTCCCATGTCTCTAAATCGTCAATCGTGGCGTCTCAACGTGCTTCTGGTGGTTTTGCTCTGCTTGACAGCCTTCAACGCCATGGTGTCGAGTATATTTTCGGCTATCCAGGTGGTGCAATTCTACCAATCTACGACGACTTGTATAAGGTAGAAGCAACTGGTGGAATTAAGCACATCCTGGTAAGACACGAGCAAGGCGCAGCACACGCTGCTGATGGTTATGCCCGCGCTACAGGAAAGCCAGGAGTATGTTTTGGCACTTCTGGACCTGGGGCAACTAATTTGGTCACGGGCATTGCTACCGCGTATATGGACTCAATCCCGATGGTGATTGTCACAGGACAGGTGTCGCGGGCAGTCATCGGTTCGGATGCGTTTCAAGAAACAGATATCTACGGAATTACACTGCCCATTGTCAAGCATTCCTATGTTGTGCGCGACTCACAAGATATGGCGCGAATTGTTGCTGAAGCCTTCCACATCGCTACAACAGGACGTCCGGGACCAGTTTTGATTGATGTTCCTAAAGATGTAGCATCTGAAGAATTTGACTACGTACCTGTGGCACCTGGTTCGGTAAAGTTACCAGGATATCGTCCTACATTGAAGGGGAATCCCCGGCAGATCGTTGCAGCAATACAGTTGATTTGTGAAAGTCGTCGTCCTCTACTTTATGTAGGTGGAGGTGCGATCGCTTCCCGTGCCCATGAGGAAATAAAACAACTCGCAGAACTTTTCAATATCCCCGTCACAACAACATTGATGGGAATCGGTGCTTTTGACGAACACCATCCTCTGTCTGTAGGAATGTTGGGGATGCACGGTACTGCTTACGCCAACTTTGCCGTCAGTGATTGCGACTTGTTAATTTGTGTCGGTGCCAGATTTGATGATCGCGTCACTAGTAAGTTGGATGAATTTGCCAGTCACGCAAAAGTCATTCACATTGATGTCGATCCGGCAGAAGTTGGCAAAAACCGTATCCCAGAAGTCCCGATTGTCGGCGATGTTCGGAAAGTTTTAACTGAGTTGTTAAAGCGATGTCAGGAAGCAAGTATCAAGGGAACACCCAACCAAACACAAGAATGGCTGAACCTGATCAACCGATGGAAGGAAGAGTATCCTCTAGTTGTACCACATCCACCAGACAGTATCTCGCCGCAAGAGGTGATTGTAGAAATCGCAAGCCAAGCACCTCACGCCTACTACACCACAGATGTCGGTCAACATCAAATGTGGGCAGCACAATTCCTGAACAATGGTCCCCGACGCTGGATTTCTAGCGGTGGTTTGGGAACCATGGGTTTTGGTTTGCCTGCGGCAATGGGCGCTAAAGTAGCGTTTCCCGATGAGGAAGTTATTTGTATCAGTGGCGATGCCAGCTTCCAAATGAATTTACAGGAATTGGGCACGCTTGCACAGTATGGCATAAATGTCAAGACTGTAATTATTAATAATGGCTGGCAGGGAATGGTGCGGCAATGGCAGCAAGCCTTTTACGGCGAACGGTACTCATGCTCGAATATGCAAGTAGGAATGCCAGACATTGAGTTGTTGGCAAAGGCTTATGGAATTAAGGGCATGGTGATTAGCGATCGCACTCAGTTAAAAGATGCGATCGCGACAATGCTGGCACACAATGGTCCGGTTATCTTGAACGTGCATGTAACTAGAGACGAAAACTGTTACCCCATGATCCCAGCAGGTAAGAGTAATGCTCAAATGATTGGCTTGCCTCGCCAGCCGCAAAAAGAGTCACTAGAACCAGTCTATTGCAGTAACTGCTCTGCAAAAAACCCACCTAACAATAACTTCTGCCCGGAGTGTGGTACGAAGTTGTAAAAAAGTTCCTCTTCAACCGTAGGTCAGGCATATGCTTTACCTACGGCGCTAAGAGTGAAACTTACCATGCCACTTCCTTACATTTTGCCTATCCTGGCACAAAGGTAACGAGTCCTACCTTCGACGTTCCTTAAGTCAGCTTTCAACTGTTTCTCGATCAGAATGCTACCGAGTCTATAGCGGTTCTCAGTTAGATCTCATACACTCGCGCCCTCTCCCCCAGCCCCTCTCCCACACTTGGGAGAGGGGTGTTTGCGAATAGCGCTCTGGGGAATTATGTATGTGACTTAAACGAGAACCGCTATATTCCTCCTGTACTGAAATCAAAATATGTAATATTATTTTACATAATAGGTAGTGATCGCTAAATTTTGGATTCACTTTACAGATGCCAAGTCGTATGCAATCCAAAACAACATTTAGATAGCGGCATCAATTTTGCTACCTCCTTTATGAAACACAGACGCAATGCCGATCTCCATGAATGGAAGTGGCGTTGCGTCTTGTTCTTATCACCAACGGCTCGACATTCATCATTTCTATGTTGACTTCATATCAGCAAACGAGGTACAAAGGTTGCGAAAATAGGGTTTTTCAATTTTTGTTTTTTGTCACTATTTTTAGTAAAAAAAATATTAAAGATTAAATACATGGTATTTTTGAAGCTTGAGTTCGATTGGAAGACCAAAATAGTTAAATAAATCTATACTTATACGGATATCACCTGATTCCAATCGAAAAGCCCCTTTATTTTCCGTATGATTTAGACAATAATGGCACTCGAAGACCAACACATATCCATCGCCGGGGTGCTGGAAGTGTCTGAGCCACAGTTTGACAAAAAACTTTAAGAGGCAAACAAAAGTGAAATTAGCAGTTTACGGAAAAGGTGGTATTGGGAAATCTACAACCAGCTGTAACATCTCTGTCGCTATAGCAAAACGCGGTAAGAGAGTACTGCAAATTGGCTGCGACCCCAAACATGACAGCACCTTCACGCTCACTGGGTTCTTAATTCCGACGATTATCGACACCCTTCAAGAAAAGGACTACCACTACGAAGATGTCTGGCCGGAAGATGTGATTTATAAAGGCTATGGTGGAGTAGATTGTGTAGAAGCAGGTGGTCCGCCTGCTGGTGCTGGATGCGGCGGCTACGTAGTTGGCGAAACCGTGAAATTGTTGAAAGAACTCAACGCCTTTGATGAATATGATGTCATCTTGTTTGATGTTCTAGGTGACGTTGTTTGCGGCGGTTTTGCCGCACCTTTGAATTATGCTGACTACTGCATGATTATTACCGACAATGGGTTTGATGCCTTATTTGCTGCTAATCGGATTGCAGCTTCAGTAAGGGAGAAAGCCCGGACTCACCCCCTGCGTCTAGCTGGGTTAATTGGCAATCGCACCACGAAGCGGGATTTAATTGAAAAATACATAGAAGCCGTCCCAATGCCAGTTCTGGAAGTCTTACCTTTAATAGAAGATATCCGAGTTTCTCGCGTGAAAGGTAAAACTTTATTTGAAATGGCAGAGGATGATCCGTCTCTGAACTACGTTTGCGATTATTATCTCAACATCGCCGATCAGATTCTGGCAAGACCAGAAGGTGTTGTCCCGAATGATGCCCAAGATCGTGAATTGTTCTCGTTGTTGTCAGATTTCTATTTAAATCCGAGTAAACCCCAGGTTCGGAATTCAGAAGAAGAATTAGACTTGATGATTGTATAAATCATCTTATTTCTCAGGATGGGGGAAAAAAATGGCATTTTTTCATAGCTTTACAGAATCATTAAAGCAAAAGTGGTTGCAATTTTTCCATATTAATCGTGACTGGCTCAACATGCATATGGAGGTAGAATCCGTCCCCACACCAGATGGTGGAAAACGACCACCTTCTTACCTCATCCTGGGAGTTGTGAACGCCCTGGAACCCAAGCTCGCGCAGTTGATGCTGCCCTTTTCCAAACTAAATCCAGACGCTGACACTTTGATCGACGTACTCGGTTTGCATTTCGATCCGGACATAGTTCTCGGTAACCGTGTTCTTTCTAAAGAAAATGCAAACCAATGGGACTCAGCAGTGATCGTGGAAGCACCTGATCGCGATGAAACGTTGACGATTTCTCTGGATGGAGATGAAATGGGGCATGATTTGGAAATGCTCGAACACCGCGAACAAATTATGGTAGCGGAAGTCATCACACGAGAAGAGTTAATCGCAACGTCCCTGGACGAGCTCGACGAGATCAATTGGTCGCAAGAAACTCACAATGGTAATGGAAAAGATAAACAATCTAAAGATGAGTTCCACCAAACATCTCATGTCAACATAGTGGATGAGTTTGGCGAGATTTCTTTTGATGATTTGAAGGAAGATGATAGCAAAATCTCCTCAACAACTCCACATCATGAAAATGAGCATCGCGATGCATTATTAGATGTTTGGAGTGAAGACACTTTACCCCATAAGGGTGAAACACGTCACGAAATTTTCATAGGGGAAGAAGAACTGCCGTCTGGTGCTTTTGACGACACAGAAATTGCCCGTCTCTTCCCCAATGCGTAATCACCAGAGTGAGGAGTGCTTAGGTGCGAGTTTAATTCGCAAAACATCTTTGCTCCTCACGAAATCTTTTAAAACCTGCCTGTATACGAGTGAGCAAGGGGGAGTTAGTAGTTCATGGTTAGTCTCTAGTAGTCATAAGAAAACTACAAAACTAAGGGACTTGCCTCTTGTACGGGCGGGTTTTGTCAGATGTTGTGTTCGCTTTGGCGATGTTCTTTCTATTAAACCCACCCCTACTTACTCACTCCTAACTTTAAATCAAGGGGAGAAAATACCAAAATGACTGTTGCTCAACCAGACGCTTTAACTTTTGAGTGTGAAACCGGAAATTACCACACCTTTTGCCCAATTAGTTGTGTGGCATGGCTGTATCAAAAAATTGAAGATAGCTTTTTTTTGGTCATTGGCACAAAGACTTGCGGTTATTTCCTGCAAAATGCCTTGGGTGTGATGATTTTTGCTGAACCCCGTTATGCAATGGCAGAGTTGGAAGAAGGAGATATTTCCGCACAATTAAATGATTATGAAGAGTTAAAGCGGTTGTGTTTACAGATTAAGCGCGATCGCAATCCTAGCGTAATTGTGTGGATTGGCACCTGCACCACCGAAATCATTAAAATGGATTTGGAAGGCTTAGCACCAAAGCTAGAATCTGAAATCGGTATTCCTATTGTTGTTGCTCGTGCCAATGGTTTAGACTATGCGTTCACTCAAGGAGAAGACACTGTATTAGCTGCAATGGCTTTACGTTGTCCCGAGAAGGCTCCTGAAGCTGAAAAAGAAGAGCGCAGTGGTATTCAAAAGCTGCTCAACTTTGGGAAGAAGAATGAAGTTGTTGTCAAAGAAGAATCCGAGTACGTCGCTCATCCACCACTGATATTATTTGGTTCTCTGCCAGATCCGGTCGTCACTCAGTTAACTCTGGAACTGAAAAAGCAAGGTATTAAAGTTTCTGGTTGGCTACCCGCAAAACGCTTTACAGAACTCCCGAGCATTGAAGAAGGGTATTATGTTGCTGGTGTCAACCCCTTTCTCAGCCGCACTGCAACGACTTTGATGCGTCGTCGCAAGTGCAAACTCATTGGCGCACCCTTCCCCATCGGGCCGGATGGTACCCGCGCTTGGATTGAAAAAATCTGCTCGGTATTTAATATTACCCCGCAGGGCTTAGATGAGCGGGAAGCCCAAATTTGGTCCGGCTTGGAAGACTACCTAAAACTGATTCGTGGTAAGTCCGTGTTCTTTATGGGCGATAACTTGCTAGAAGTTTCCCTAGCACGTTTTCTCGTACGCTGTGGCATGAGTGTGAACGAAATCGGTATCCCCTACATGGATAAGCGCTACCAAGCGGCTGAACTGGCTTTACTGGAGAGTACCTGTAAGGAAATGGGCGTATCCATCCCTAAAATTGTGGAGAAGCCAGATAACTACAACCAAATCCAGCGGATTTACGATATGAAGCCCGATCTGGTGATTACTGGTATGGCTCATGCTAATCCTCTAGAAGCACGCGGTATTAATACCAAGTGGTCTGTAGAGTTCACCTTCGCACAAATTCACGGCTTTACCAACGCACGCGACATTCTCGAATTAGTAACTCGTCCGCTACGTCGGAATAACAACCTCAAAGATTTGGGTTGGGATAAGTTGGTGAGGGAAGAAGCTAAGATTTAGCATTTCTTCGTTAATGAGGGCGATCCGTTGCGATCGCCTTTCTCTCTAAATAGCGGGTAATTTCCAAGAACGTCCTTGACAGTGAACTTCATCCGCAACAACGTGAATACCTGCACTCTGTCTCATTAATGACCACTTAATTGCTGAATTTCCTGAGCGATCGCTTCAACCATCATACGAATATTGTCTGCTACAGGTTTACCATCTTCAGTAAACATGGATGGGTATATAGTCGCTTCTGAATCGGGAGTACGGCGACTAAACAAGACTTCTAGCGCTTCCACATCGTCTCGATGTTCAAGTACATAGACTCTCAATTCTTTTGTAGACATTTCTGCAAAATTATGTTTCATTTATAAATCTCCAAGTTCCATCACGAAATACAAGGATTTGCACTTCCTCACTTGCCAAAATAAACACATTTCCCGTTTGATGGCTAAAGCGGAATAGCTCGATTTCGCGATATAGGTTGGACAATGACTGGCAAAGGATCAAACACATTAAGTAGGTAGGCACTTTAATTTCAAGGTATGTAACGAAACGTAAACTTGGTTAAAACTCTCTTCCCTTCAGCATAGCTGCCCTCAGCATAGCTGCCTTACCTCAACGACAATTTTTCATGCCCACCTACTTAGTGCTTGTGGGGCTGTTGGGTAAATAGTCTTTTCCTCAATTTTGACATAGAAAGCTGCGGAGGTAGTCTTAACAGATATGTAAGTATTCAGCCCGAAGCAACTCAAATCTCAGAAAATTTCATAAATATATAGGTTTTATATATAGGTTTTAGAACTGTTAATGGTTTATATTACCGAGGGAGCGGCGAAAAAAGTTATGATGTACCAATACAGGAGGATGCGCTACACAACAGAGTCCTGATAAATAAACCCTCTCATACCATGAATGACTGGTGTTGCCGTCAGATGTGGGCAAGCGCGAAGTAGGAGGAGCGCTCGCGCTCGTCGTTTACGTTTGTCATTTTCACTCTCATCGCCAACGTTTAAGCTTAAACTGGAAACTTCACCTCCAGCAATACCTCTAGCCTTAAAGTAAGCAATTATGTCTAAGGTTCTTGTCTCCGATCCAATTGACCAAGTTGGGATTGATATCCTCTCCCAAGTTGCCGCAGTTGATGTTAAAACTAATTTAAAACCAGAACAACTGGTGGAAATTATTGGTGATTACGATGCACTGATGATTCGTTCCGGCACCCGCGTTACCCAAGAAATTATTGAAGCTGCTACCAAGTTAAAAATTATTGGTCGTGCTGGTGTGGGTGTAGATAATGTTGATGTTCCTGCTGCCACACGAAAGGGGATTGTAGTCGTCAACTCTCCGGAAGGAAACACCATTGCCGCTGCAGAACATGCACTTGCCATGATGTTGGCTTTGTCTCGCCACATTCCAGATGCTAACGCTTCAGTTAAACGCGGTGAATGGGATCGCAAAACTTTTGTCGGTACAGAGGTTTACAAAAAAACTCTGGGGATCGTGGGTTTAGGAAAAATTGGCTCTCATGTTGCCAATGTTGCCAGAGCAATGGGAATGAAACTGCTGGCTTATGATCCTTTTATTTCCACAGAAAGGGCAGAACAGCTTGGCTGTCAGTTAGTAGAGATGGATTTGCTGATGCAGCAATCCGATTACATTACGCTCCACATACCCAAAACTCCAGAAACGACTCACCTCATCAATGCTCAAATGCTAGCAAAGATGAAACCTACCACCCGTATTATCAACTGCGCTCGTGGTGGGATCGTTGACGAAGAAGCTTTGGCAGCAGCTCTCAAAGAGGGTACAATCACTGGTGCCGCACTGGATGTTTACGAGTCAGAACCACTTGCAGATTCTCCCTTGAAGTCACTGGCAAAAGAAATTATCCTGACTCCCCATTTGGGAGCATCGACAGCCGAAGCTCAAGTCAATGTGGCGATTGATGTTGCTGAACAAATTCGAGATGTGCTATTGGGATTACCAGCACGTTCAGCAGTCAATATTCCTGGACTCAGTCCCGATGTTTTGGAAGAACTCAAACCGTATATGCAGCTTGCCGAAACCTTGGGTAACTTGGTGGGACAGTTAGCTGGCGGACGAGTGGAATTATTTAACGTCCGATTGCAAGGCGAACTGGCAACAAACAAGAGTCAGCCTTTGGTGGTAGCAGCTTTGAAAGGCTTGCTTTACCAAGCTCTGCGGGAACGGGTAAACTACGTTAATGCCAGTATAGAGGCAAAAGAGCGTGGTATTCGTGTAATTGAAACACGGGATGCTTCAGTTCGGGACTACACAGGCTCGCTGCATTTGGAAGCCACGGGTTCTTTGGGTACTCATTCTGTTATGGGTGCTTTGTTGGGTGACGGAGAAATTCACTTAACTAACATTGATGGTTTTCCAATTAACGTTCCCCCCAGCAAGCACATGCTGTTCACCCTGCACCGAGATATGCCGGGAATCATCGGTAAACTTGGTTCTCTCCTCGGTAGTTTTAATGTAAATATTGCTAGTATGCAGGTAGGTCGTAAAATCGTCCGTGGTGATGCAGTCATGGCTCTCAGTATAGATGACCCATTACCTGATGGCATTTTAGATGAGATTGTTAAAGTATCGGGAATTCGGGATGCTTATACAGTAACATTATAAGTGCTGAGTGCTGAGTGCTGAGTGCTGAGTAAAAAGAGTGAAGAAGTGAAGATTTTTCTCTTTCAAGCTTAGTCTTTTCTTTAAGGGAAAAAGAGATTCTTTCTACTCAGGACTCAGGACTCAGGACTCAGTACTGATTCAGCACTCAGGACTGAATTGTGGCAAACACCTGGTGGGAACTACAGATACTCTGTGAACCAGATCTAGAAGATTCTATCTTTTGGAGATTGGAGACTTTTGGCTGTCGTGGAACAGCTAGTGAAAGAAAAGATAATAACTGCTTAGTTAAAAGCTACTTACCGCAGTTCCAAGCACATATCCTGGATTTAGCGGCACTCTCGCTGTGGCTGCGTCAAGATGCTCTTTGTATTCAACTGCCTGTGCCTGTTATGCAATGGCAATTGATTGATGAGCAAGATTGGGCGACAGGTTGGAAACAATACTGGAAACCTCAGGAGATTGGCGATCGCTTCTTGATCAATCCTGCATGGTTACCAATACCAGATTCTAACCGCCTCATTATTCGCATGGACCCAGGTGTAGCATTTGGTACAGGAGAACATGCGACAACCCAATTGTGCTTGGAATCTCTAGAAATGCGCTTGGGTGGAGGAAGCACATCCTTTTTTGGGAAGAATCAAGAAATAGAAGATGTGGTAATTGCTGATATTGGTTGTGGTTCTGGGATACTTTCAATCGGGGCTTTGTTACTGGGTGCAAAGCAAGTCTATGCAGTTGATACTGATCCCTTAGCAGTAAAATCAACTGTAGAAAACTGCTCCCTCAACAGCATTGCTCCACAACGCTTGATAGTGACGGAAGGGAGTTTAGACGTTTTGACGAAACTGGTTCCACAAGTTGATGGAATTGTCTGCAATATTTTGGCGGAAGTGATTATCGACTTAGTTCCGGAAATGAGTGCGATCGCTCTTCCCACAACTTGGGCTATTTTTAGTGGCATTCTACTCGAGCAATCTAATGCCGTTGCTGAGACTTTAGAAAAACATGGCTGGGTCGTTGCTACCCTCTGGCGGCGTAAAGAATGGTGTTGTTTGAATGTGCGGCGTTCTTAAGTAACATTGTTGTTTCTATACTAGAAAACTTTACGTGGCGTTTGTGCGGCAAGAACTGGAACAACCAGTTGCAATCAAGCCACCTGTTCGGTGACTAATTTAGTTGAACAAGTTCAGTAATCATTGATACCAATTGATTTGGTTGGACTGGTTTAGCAATATGCCTTTGAAAACCTGCAGCAAAAGACTCTCTTTGCTGTTCTTCCCTCACGTATCCCGTTAAGGCGATCGCCGGAATCTGTCCCCCTAACTCAGGATTGAGCGCCCTCACCTGACGGATGAGATCATAGCCGTCCTCATTTGGCATCGCAATGTCTGACAACAGAATATCATATTCACCAGGATTCGCTCTGAGAAGGGTGATCGCCTCTTGTGCCCTGCCTACTGCCGTCACTTGGGCTCCGTACTCTTCAATAATTGTCTTCAGTAACTCTAGTAGACACCGTTCGTCATCAACCACAAGTACCCGCAAACCTAAGAGCCTTGGCACTTCCTCCCCTGCCCTAGATACCTGCGAAAAATCACTTGACACAGAACTGTCTGTATGCGCTAATGCTATTGGTAGCGTTAATCTAATTTTTGTACCTTGCCCCTCACCCGGACTTTCTACAGAGATCGTGCCACCGTGTAGCTCTACCAAATTATACACAATTGAGAGTCCGAGGCCAAGTCCATCTTGCGACCTAGTGGTAGTGGGATCGGCTTGAGTGAACCGATCAAAGACATAGGGTAGGAATTCGGCGCTGATGCCCTGACCTGTGTCACTGACTTGAATCTGGGCAAATGGTCCTATATACTCAAGTTTGACTGTAACTCGTCCCCCGACTGGGGTGAACTTGATAGCGTTAGAGAGGAGATTCCAGAACACCTGTTGTAAACGCTCCGGATCGCCTAACACCCATAGGGTGTTAGGCGATCCAAGCTGTGCTTCTATTTGAATGTTTTTAGCCTCAGCTGATAGATGGACAACATTAATGGCTGACTCAATCACAGATGCTAGAGTAATCAAACTGACATTAAGTTGGAGCTTGCCTGTCGTAATACGTGAGATGTCTAGGAGATCTTCAACCAGCTGAGCTTGCGAGTTGGCGCTACGCTCGATGATCTCCAGCGCCTGAGCGGTCTTGGCGGCGTCAAAAGAGCGGGTACGGAGCAGCCCAACCCAGCCTAGTATGGAGTTCAGAGGGTTTCGTAGTTCGTGAGAGACGATTGATAAGAAGTCATCCTTAGTACGGTTGGCTTCCTCCGCTGCAGCCCTCGCCAACTGCTCTTGAATCAGTAGCTGGTTACGTTGTTCGTCAAACAGCTTACGCTCAGTGATATCCGTCATGGCGATGAGTATCATTTGATTATTGTCTGCTCGCTGGACTTGACAGGCATTAAGCAGCATTGTCTTGCGTCCGATTTGCTCAAATGTATGGTCAACCTCAAAATTCTGGATCTGGTGGTTTTGAGAAATAACTTCTTCAAGGAGCGATCGCAACTGGGGAATGTTCCACTGACCATTTCCTAGCTCGAAGATACTCTGATGTTCTGTTTGTGCTTGTGTAACCAGGAAAGTCTCATAGAAATACTGATTCGCTTCGCTCACTGTCAAGTTCATATCAAGCACCATTAGCGGTTCCTGTATTGTCTCCACGATCGCTTGGGCGTAGTCACGGGATTCTTTGAGCAGATCGGTGCTGCGTTTGAGGGCGTCAATATCGACCAATACTATCACCGCGCCATCAATTTGATTTTCCAGGGTTTTGTAAGGGCGTATCCGTAGGTCATACCAATGACCCTCAGTATCTTGAACTTCTTGTTCAATAATGACCAAGGTGTCAATCACCTGTAAGATCGTTTGCTCTAAGTTAGGAAAGTTAATATTGGGTTTAATATGATTGAGCGGTCGCCCCAAATCAGTCGGAATCAAGTTGAAGATTTTCTCCGCCATCGGGGTGAAACGTCGGATAGTGAGATCGTTTGCTAATATAACAATAGGAATATTGACACTGGTGAGTAAGTTGTGCAGATCGCTGTTGACCTTGTTTGATTGAATAATCCGACTGTGCAATTCCTCGTTAGTGGTGTTCAATTCTTCATTAGTCGATTGAATCTCTTCTTTGGCGGTTTCTAGTTCCTCATTTGTGCTTTGTAACTCTTCGTTGCTCGACAGGATCTCCTCGTTGGCTGTCATGAGTTCTTGGTTAGTTGCCTCCCGCTCCTGAATAATCGATTGCAGATTCTCTTTAGTCGCAGTAAGCTCCTGTTTATTGGCAGCAAGTTCTTGTTTTAGCTGGATAAGTTGCGGCTCTGTGGCTGTCTGCTTCCCCCTACTAGACTTCACACTACGGTTATCAATAGCTGACTGAGCAATAGCTGACGCGGAAACTTCCTCAAATAAAACTAAAAAGTAGCGTTCATTTGTTGGGGGAGCCTGGAAAGGAATAACTTCAAAATTGATATACCTCGATTGCTCTTTACCTATGACTTGTATGCCTTCCTTTCTCACTGGGATATTTAACCTTTTCGCCTCAAGGATCGCCGTGTGCAGATCTAACCGCAAGTTTGCTTGAGCCATTTTGAGCAAATTGAAGCTTGGCTGTCCAGGTGCAGGTGCAAGGTAGGGTCTGGTTTCTCCCCGAAATTGTATGATTTCCAGATTGCTCTTGATAATCACACCTGGCGGGGCATATTTATTCCAGACAATCCGATCCGCCTCTTGCTGGAAATCAAGACCTTCTCCAGCATTGTCGTTCATTTCCTCATCCTTCAATTTCTGTTTAGAATAATTGCTGGTAAAGAAGTCAAAATTTAGCCGAGTGGGTGTCAACTTTCGGGAATAAATTTTCTGCTTTTTGTCTACTAAGGCAAACAGATCTGAGTACTCGCCGGTACTCTCCGAGGTTCCCAGCAGAAGAAAGCCTGTTGGTGTGAGGCTGTAATGGAACAACGGTATCACTTTCTTCTGCAAAATGGGTCCGAAACAAATCAGTACGTTCCGACAGCTAATTAAATCTAGATGGGAAAAAGGTGGATCAGCGATCAGATTTTGCTTAGCAAAGACACACATCTGGCGGACAAACTTACCAATCTGGTATCCGCCCTCCACTTTGTTAAAGAAGCGTCGTAGACGTTCTGGTGAAATTTGATCTACTTGGCTCAGTATATATGTAGCTGATCGGGCTTTCTCGATGGCAGAATCGCTGATGTCTGTGCCAAAAATCTGAATTGTGGGCAAGCTTTGCATATCGTCCAAAAATTCCAGCAAGCAGATGGCAATGGAGTACACTTCCTCACCTGTTGAACACCCCGGCACCCAGATGCGGATTGGCAACTCCGGCGATCTATTCTGCATAATGCTGGGAAATACCTGATTTTTTAAGGCAACAAATGCATTAGTGTCTCGGAAAAACCTGGTGAGATTGATCAATAAATCCTGGAACAAAGCTTCCACTTCTACAGGGTTGTTCTGAAGATACGTAACGTAATCCTCCAGCTTTTCTAACCTGTACACAACCATCCGCCGCCTAATTCGCCGTTTGAGGGTGGTGTGCTTGTAATGGGTAAAGTCAATTCCCTTGGCAGCCCGCAGCAATGTGAAGATGTTTGGCAGAGCATTCTCGCCTTCGGAGAGTTCCTCAAACGTTTCTACTGGGTGAGGCTCCTTGAGATCAGGATAGCTGCTGATATTAGCCAGTTTCTCAGCGATCGCCCGAGGGGGCAGGATGAAGTCTACATCACCTGTAGCAGCAGCTGTGTTCGGCATCCCAGTGAATTTTGCCGTTGCTTCAGACTGAGCAAAGGTAATCCCGCCTGCCGCCTTGATTGCTTTTAGTCCCTGTGCACCGTCTCCATCCGCCCCCGACAGAACGACTCCAATCGTTTTGCTTCCCAGATCCAGCGCCGATGAACGAAAGAAAGCATCAACTGACATATACTTCCCATTGGTCTTCTCGCGGGGTGAGAGTCTAAGCCTGCCTTGGGCAAGGATCATCTGCGTGTTTGGCGGAATGACGTAAATGTGGTTAGGTTCCACCGACATGCCATCAAGTACCTCAGTGACTGGCATCTCGGTTGTCCTGGCAAGAAGCTCGGTCAACAGGCTCTTGTTTTCGGGGGCCAAATGCTGAATCAGCACAAATCCCATGCCAGTATTAGTCGGTAGATGCCTAAGCAACTCCGTGAATGCCGCCAATCCACCTGCAGAAGCTCCAATCCCGACTATCGGAAATAATTCTTGATTTGTTTGCTGCGGCTCCTCAGCTGTTTCTTCCTTAGCAGTAGATCTAAGTTTATCAGACTCACTGTCATTCATTTTTTCGCCAAGCCTCTAAGTGAAGAGAGCGCTATAAGCATTTCTTATGTGCATGATTATAACTCATTATTCGGGTTCGCTTTACAAAAGAAGGGAGCAGGGGGCAGAGAGCAGGGAGTAGGGAATAAAAAAAATGAGCGTTGTGGGTTTAAAGCCCACTTTAAAAAAAGATGCATTGCGTTAGGAGCGAAGCGCGAGAAATGCGGCGTCCTTTTCCCAATCCCACGAATGCGCGTCGTGGGTTCCCTAAGCGCGAACTACTCCCTGCTCACAGCGAACTCTGAATTAGGCTTATTTCAAAAAGATCAACCCGTTTACTTGAGCCAACCGCGCCCGTGTTACCTTTCCGCCCCGATATAAATACCAGATGAAGTTCAAGAAATTAAATGAATTGAACTTCATATGAACGGGGCTACCAGGTATACCGCTTTATCTAGGTGTCTTACCTTGTCCTTACGGACATGCGGCGCGAACGGCATCCCCTGCCATCCTTGATGCATTGGTTCGGGATCTAAATCTTCGATATTCCTGTGAACATTGTAAAGAAATATTAATTTAATTAATAAATTTTGCTAAGTTTATGAGATTTATGACCAAATCATCATCAAATAATGAAATAAGCTGATGCGCGTCAAGACTGTTATTTGTCCTTCATGATGAATGACTCAAAGTAAGCGTCGTGTAAGTTAAATACATATCAGCTTAGTATCCGCATTCTTGCTTAACGTTACTCCAAATCAAACACCAAAGTCATGATTCCGCCGAGAAAAGCCTTATTTTGTTTGTCACCACGTTATCGCCTTGATGATGAATCACTCTGGCTGGAAGGAATTGACCCCAGTCGTCATTACTGGATTGCAGTGAATGGAGACAAAAATCTTGTCGTGGCGATTCCTGGGTTAACGGTATCATCCAAAAGTGAGTTGAAGCAAATTATGTATAAATTCCGCTCGCTACAAACTGGAGAACAAATGACTTTGGTTAAAATTGCCAGTGCTTGTACGATTTACTGTGTCAGTCTTAACTGTTATGCCTTAGAAACAGAAGTTAATGGTGCTTTAGTTTGGCATCTATTTGATCGCGAGACTTTAGATAGTCTGCTGATGACGGCACATCCAAATTGGCAATGTGCGCCATCAGACATTGACTTGGGGCGGAAAATACTGATGCGCTCTTTTCAGCAAGCTATGAGCTATTAGCGATTAGCTATCTTGTAGTTGAGCTGTGCGTACTGAGAGTTCCTGTGTCTGGTTTCCACGCTGCACCTTGATTTGCAACACTTGACCGATCTGACTATTTTCCACAATGTTGAGTAACTGTTCGCTTTGAGTGACTTGTTGGCGATCAACTTGAAGCAGAACATCACCCATACGTATACCTGCTTTTGCAGCTGGGGAGTTGGGAACAACACCCGCTACTAAAATACCGTTAACTTCTGGCACTTGTATAGGAGCATTCGGGTTCTCGTTGATTTGATTTGCCAATTCAGGAGTTAAATCCTGCATTCTTACACCCAAATAAGGATGAGCAACTTTTTGACCGTTTTCTAATTGGGCGGCGATTGTTTTGGCTTTATCAATAGGAATAGCAAAGCCGATACCTGTCGCATCACCACGAATCGCTGTGTTAATGCCAATGACTTCACCTTGAGCATTCAACAGTGGTCCTCCAGAGTTACCGGGGTTGATGGCGGCGTCAGTTTGAATGAAGTCTAGGCGTTTGTTGCCAATACCAATTAGGGCGCTGGAACGTTTGAGGGTACTAATAATTCCCAAGGTGACGGTGTTATCTAATCCCAATGGATTGCCCACTGCGATCGCCCAGTCTCCCACCTGTACATCTGAGGAAGAACCCAAAGACGCCACAGGTAAATCGCTACCTGCATCAATCTTGACAAGGGCTAAATCGGTAACTTCATCAGCTCCTTGAACTTTACCGACAAAGGTACGACCATCTTTCAAGCGGACTGTGACCTTATCTGCCTTATCGACAACGTGGGCATTAGTTAGAACTAATCCACTCTTATTAATAATAAAACCCGAACCCAACCCGCGCAATTGCTCTGTAGGCATTTGCTGGGGAAAGCCATCACCGAAAAACCTCCGAAAAAAGGGATCTTCTGAGAATGGATCGGCAATGCGATGAGTAATAGTTCGCTCAGTATCAATTCTGACGACTGCTGTCCCAACACGATTTACAGCTGCGGTGACAAAACTACTCGCATTTATAGCAGCAGATGCTGGCGATTTCTTCTGAGTTACTGTGAGAGAGTCCTTGGGGACAAAAGCTACTGCCGATTCTGCGTAAGATGGTGTTCCTAGCAGGGTACCCAATAAGAGTAAAGTTCCTATAAGTACACTAAGTACACGTGTACTATTTTTACGTATAAACGGGGATAAGTGGAATCGCATAACCTCAACCTAATTTTTCACAGCACAAAGTTATTGAACAGGACTTACGCAAAAATTGCTCTAATCGCGTAATTTATCGAACCGCCAAGGCGCTGTGAGTGCACTCTTGTGTTCGGAAAATGTGCGTAAGTCTTATAAAGAACTCTATAGCAATCCTAAATGATTCATGAACAAAAACATGATGGGTTGCTAATGGTTAATTGCTGATTATTTATTGCTAATCAACACTTCAATTTTGCTTGCAGGTCTGTCCACGTGACATCTGCTAAACTTGGTAAGACAACATGAGCAGCTCCGACTCGCTCAGAGGGACCAAGTCCTACCGCCCACATACCTGCTGCTAAAGCTGCTTCAATGCCTGCGGCTGCATCTTCTACAACCACACATCGTGCTGGTTCAAGTCCCAACTGATTGGCTGCAAACAGAAATAAATCGGGCGCAGGCTTAGGATGCTGCACGCTATAACCATCAGCAATCGCATCTACGCGATCAGCAATACCCAGTTTTTCCACAACAGTATGAGCATTTTTACTAGCTGAGCCAATAGCTATTTTAATCCCTGCTTGCCGCAGTTCTGCTAAGAATGCAAGTGATCCTGGCAACAAATCCTCTGAAGAGATATTCTCTATGGATTCCACATAGTAGCGGTTCTTGCGATCCATCATCTCTTGGATTTGAGCTTCGGAATATTGCCTTTTGCCAATGATAATTAAGAGCGATTCGCGACGAGATACACCTCGAAGCGCTTCATTAGCCTGCCGATCAAAAGGTAATCCCTCTTCATCAGCTAGCTTCTGCCAAGCACGGTAGTGATATTCTGCTGTATCTGTTAAGACTCCATCTAAATCAAAGATGAATCCAAGAATGTTGGGTGAGTGAGTCGTGGGGGAGGGCATCTGCGTTACGGAGTCAGTGCTGAATGAGTGTTTCTCTGTATAAGTCTTTGGCGTTGGGGAGTCGGAAGAAGAGGAAGTTAATTTTTCCCCTACTTCCTCTGCTGCCGATCGCAAATCGAATTCATGCCATGTGCCACGCCAATGAAACTTGAACTTTAGACGCTTCCAACCGGGAGGTAGGTGGGGGTTCGCCACGGGGCCATCTTGTGTCAGCTGGATTCCACCAAATCCCCAAATCGCGGCTTGCCAAACGCCACCAGCACTAGCACCATGAATTCCTTCATGAGCATTGCCTCGTACATCTTCAAGATCTACCATGGCTGCCTGCATAAACCGTTGGTAAGCTTCTACTGATTTGCCTAAGTCTGAGGCTAAAATGGCGTGAATTGCCGGTCCGAGGGAGGAACCATATGTAATATCAGTACGGGGGGCATAGTAATCCCAGTTTTTCTGCAACACTTCTGGGCTGTAGGGACTCTCTCGGGATTGTCGCATTAAATACAGCAGCATCAATACATCTGGCTGTTTAAGTACCTGCCGCTTGTTGCATCCTTCTATTCCTAGAATCGCTTGCATCGACTTGGTACGGGGTTCGTATTCCTCTAGATTGATGTCTTCTAATTTAAAAAATCCCTCGAACTGCTCGATAAGTCCAGTAGACTGGTCGTGGGGAATCCAGATATTTGTCGCAATGTCTTGCCAACGCGATCGCCGTTCTGAAGTTAAATTAAGTTTCAGTTGTAACTCAGTAGCACGAGAAGGAAAGTTACTACTTAGCCAATCATAGACAATGATCGCCTTGGATAAATGCCATTGCACCATTTTATTGGTGAAGGCATTATTATCAACCTTTTCGTGGTACTCATCCGCGCCAATAACTTCGCGAATCTCATACCGTTCTTGCTTGGTGTTCCACTCAACGCGACTCATCCAGAAAACAGCAGTGTCTAAGATAATTTCTGCACCATAGAGTTGCATCCACTCCGAGTCGCCTGTTGCTTGCCAGTAGTACCAAATGGCGTAGACTATATCAGAACTGATGTGAATTTCGCGATCGCGACACCAGATCCGGATATCTTCACCGTATGGATCGTGAGGCAGTGACCACCGAGGTGTTACTTCATCACCCGTATCAGCACTTTCCCAAGCATACATTGCTCCTTTATACCCGTCATAGGCGGCTTTGCGTTGTGCCCCATTGATGGTGTGGTAGCGGTAAGTCAATAATTTCCGGGCAGTTTCTGGCTGAGTGTAAGTGAAGAAGGGAAGGATAAAAATTTCTGTATCCCAAAAAACATGACCGCGATAACCAAATCCAGAGAGTGTTTTCGCCGGGATACTAACTTTGTCATCATGCGGTGAAGCGCTTAAGAGTTGAAAGAGATTGTAGCGCACGGCAAGTTGAGCCTTCGTATCTCCTTCAATCAGGATATCGCTTTTGTCCCAAACTTCCTCCCAAGCTTGTTCGTGGGCTGCTATTAAACTTGAGTAGGAAGGCAATTCTGTCAGTTTTGCTTGCGCTGCTAGAATTGGTTCTTTTTCTTCTCTTGATGTAAAAACTGTGATGAATTTTTCTACCGTTACAGTTTCTCCCGAAGATGCTTGGAATGTGGTGGTTAAAGTCGGATAACCTGGAGCGCTAGCAACTTGAAACGTTGCTTTCGTCCCTGTTATTCTCATTCCCGCCGCCATACCTAGTTCTATTCGGGAACTTCGAGTCCGGACTTGCAACCATACACCTTGGTCATTTTTGCCTTGATCTAACAATTCCCAATGGTTAAACCCCTGATTCTCCGGGTAGCCATTAATACTTCCTTGAATTTCTACGCTGACACCATCACAATCAACTGGCGTTAATTGGCAGCGAACTGCCAGTACATGTTTATCTGCAAGACTGGCAAAACGTTCGAGGTGGATGTCGATAATTTTTCCACCAGGGCTGCGCCATCGTATTCTCCGGCTGAGGATACCACGATGCAAGTCAAGTTGACGCTCATAACTTAATATATCCCCTCGATCCAAGCGGAAGCGATCGCCATCCACAATCACAACCAGTGGCAGCCAATCTGGGCAGTTAACTAGTTCTGTGTATACAACTGGCACATCGTCATAAACACCGTGAACTAAAGTAGCAGGTGATGCACGGCGATAACCTTCCTCGAACGCTCCTCGGGTTCCCAAATAACCATTGCCAATTGTGAATACAGTTTCTCTATAGTGCAACTTGTCAGCATTAAACCGAGTTTCGTTCAAGCTCCAGTCTGTATAAATCAAATCTTGTAAACGACCTGTAGTATTCATTGGTGAGGAAGTGGAGAGTGGCGGCATCCTATTCGGGAGTGGGGGACATTCAAAGCAGGAAGTAGAAGGAAAATAATTTATTATTTATAATTCCTACTCCTCATTCCAAGACGAACCACGCCCTATTTTCTTTCTATGTGTTATGAGAGTGAATTTGTTCCGCTCTGGGTTTATATATCAGATAATACAAGGCTTCTATGTAACGTAGCAGAGCTTCGCGATTGTTGCGATAAACATAGTTCCAAAAACCATAGACTTTAGCTAGCGACAGCAGTTGATTTGTGTGTGAACGCCAGTTGTATTGTTCGCGAATGCGCTTAATAGCACGTTCGGATATTTCCTGCCAGTATTGAGGATGAGTATCGCATTGATTGATAAAGTCCAAAATTTTCTGGGCTGTTCCTTCCAAGTCTATGGGGTTGAGGTGAAACGCATTTTCTCGATCTTGAACAATTTCCGAAGAACCGCCAAATTGAGTCACGAAAGTTGGCAACCCAGAGATCATCGCCTCAAGAATCGTTAATCCAAAAGGTGCGAATCGGGCAAAGTGGACAAAAATTCCTTGGCGATCTGCAATGACTCGGTAGGTTTCGGCAATTTCACGGCGGTTGAGACGCATCGCCGACCAACGGATGTGACCATGGAGATGAAATTCGTCAATGATTCCGCGAAGTTTTGCGATTTCTCTTGCTTCTTCTTCATTGGCAGCTTGATCTGGATGAATTTTGCTGGTGAAGAGGATTAGGTTACAACGTTCTTGCAATTCCTGACTTTTGCCAAAGAATTCAGCCAAACCGGAAAGATTTTTGATCGAGTTGACAGAAGCGAGCGCAAAGAGTGGTCGCTTGTTGGGATTTTCTAAATGACCAAGGATGTGGGGCGCAACTTCTGTAAAGAGTAAGTCGTGGATTTGGATGCGATCGCTTTCTTTGCGGTCTTCTGTTTGAGTATATGGAAAGAAAATGTTTTCATCCACCCCAGGCGGCACCACGTTGAACTTGGGATTAAACAAATTAATGCCATCAACTACGTGATACAGATGAGGCATGGTAAAATGTTTGTAAGACTCGTACTGTCCGACCGTTTCGGGTGTGCCGACAATTTCTTGGTAGGAAGATGTAATGATAAAGTCCGCTGCGTTGATGTTGATAAGGTCAGCGGTAAATTGCACTGAAAAGTGGTATTGTGCTTCTAATTCTTGCCAATATAAATTGCTGAACAAGTATTTTGGCTTTTCCAGCGAATGGGCAATATTGCAGTGAATCACTTTAAAGCGACGGGCGAGGAGAAAGGCAACTAAATTTCCATCTGTGTAATTGCCAATAATTAAATTAGGTTTTCCTCCTAGTTGTAGCAATTCCTTTTCCGCATCAAGGGCAAAGTTTTCTAGGTAAGGCCAAATCTCAAATTTAGAAATCCAGTTTTGGGTGAGAGAATCTGAGTCTTGGAAAGGAACGCGCAAAATCCAGCCGTTTTGAGTTGACTCGATTTTTTCGAGGCGGAGGTTGCAGTTTGTTCCTTCACAGTTGGGAATCAGGCGGGTGAGAATAATGACTTGAGGTTGGATGCCCAAAAAATCAAGTCCGGCAAGTTTAATATCTTCCTGTAGCTTGTTTTCCAAATAACGCGCTTGGTCGAGAACGTAAACGACTTGACTGCTTGTTTCCGTTCGTCCCAAAACATCTTCTTGGCCCACCCAACCGTGTATGGAAATTATAACCGCACGAAAAATGACCGGGAGGCGGGAAACAAAGGCTTCTAAGATGGCTGGTTCTGGAGTATCTATTAATCTGTTGAAGAGTTCTAGGGTTTCACGCACTCTAGAAGCGGTGTTTCCCCAGCCTGGTTCAAAGCCTAGTTCTTGGAGTTGAGAGTGAAATTGTTCGTAAGATGATTCCGGTGGTTGTTGACTTACAAAACTGATCGCTTGCTTGAGGTGTTGAATCAGCTGCTGACTTGAGTGGATGCGATCGTTGAGTAGTAGAGGAATATTATCCTGTTGGTGCTGTTGCAAGACCGATAATAATGCTTCCAACCAATACTCTGAGTCGGTAAACAGTTTTTCGCACAGAGTACGGTTGACTACCCCTAATCCTTGACCGATATTTCTAGAGTCACGGATAGTTGGGGTATTCTCGTAAAAAGGACTAAAGTCTATCTCTAAAATTTGAGCTTGGTAACTGTTCACAAGGCGATCGCGCAGATCAAGTAATGCTTGCGGTGTCATCAGTTCGCAGCTATCTAAGCTTATGGGAAATCGCCAGACTTGTTGACTGGCAATCCAAGGTCTGACAACAAACCAGTAACCTTCTTCTAAAATAATTTCATGAGTGTGATGAATCAGCCTGCCTAAAGAAGAAGAGTGGTAAAAGTACCCAGGCTTTTCGGATTGCTGGCAATAATCTATGAAAGCAAGCAGAATCTCATTTTTTAAGAAATATTTTTTACCTGATGCACTCAACTCACTGAGCAACTGACCCAGATCTGCTTTTTCGTCACTGTTTAAGACCGATTGAACCAGTTTATCCATACCAACCACCATTTAGCTAGGTTTAGCTAATGCTGTTATTTATCCTTCGTTCCTAGTCCCTAGTGCTTTGTGCGCGATCGCTACCGACTTTTAACTTGAAACGATTTTCAATACTTTGTCTATCCTCTAGCTTAGCACATTCGGTAGTAAGCGCGTTTTAGGTGTGTAATTTATGGGTAATAGTTACTACCCCCATATATGAGTGATCCCTAAAAATAAATAGCACTAAGGAAATAGGTGGATAAAATCTTTTATCCAGCGCTAGCGTACGCGACTACGACTCTCGTTCTAGAACGAACGGCACGGGCATTTATTTCTTGGCAATATGCAAAGGACTCAATTCTTGATCCCTGTTGTTGCGATCCCCTGGAGAAACTGACGTTGACCAAGGAGAAATAGTAACATTACTGGTACAGTGGCTATAGTCACTGCTGCCATAAGTAAAGGCCAATTATTCGTAAACTGCTCTTGAAAGTCAGCTATTGCTAGCTGTACTGTCCTTAATTCTGGTCGTGTCGTAAACACTAATGGCTTAAACACATCATTCCACTCACCGATAAAGGTGAATAAGAAAAGTGTTACCAAAGCAGGACGTGATAAAGGAAGCATAACTCGCCATAATATTTGCAGTCTGTTTGCCCCATCTATAGCTGCTGCTTCCTCTAATTCCACCGGAATGGTTTGAAAATACTGCCTTAACAAGAAAATACCAAAACCGTTGACAGCTGTTGGTAAAATTAGAGCCCAATATGTGTTAATTAAGTGTCCCCACTTTAAAATCAAAAAGATCGGAATCACCAACATCTGAAAGGGAATAACGAGTGTTGCGATCACAACTAGCAGCAGTGCTTGTTTTCCACGAAATTTTAGCCTTGCCAGAGCGTAACCTGCTAAAGCGGAAGTTACAATTTGAAAGGCAGTGACAGCCAGTGCTACCAAGCTAGAGTTAGCAAATGCTAGTAAAAATTTACCTCGTTGCCAAGCATCGCGGTAGTTAGCTAAAGACCAGCTATTTTTAGCTAACATATCAGGAGAGGCACCAGGAGGCGCAAAGGATGTCAGGAAGACTACAAGTAACGGTAGTAAGATGATCGCAGCTAACAGTATGAGTACTCCTTGAGTCCAAGGAACTTTAGATGGGTTGTGAAGAGTCATCGATCTATAGTCTTCTGCCATGGTTTCGACCCGATGATTTCAAGGTTGAGTTTTGCAGATGAGCTTGAGCTAATTCCCTCAGCTAAAGTTAATCTATTAACATAGTGACTTGTTAAGTTAAATTAAAGCACAGTTACTTTGACCCTAAATGCCTGGGGTTAAACGATTTTTAGTATTAAATAATTCACATTCACAGGAGTGAACATACTATGCAGCTAGTTGCAGAATCGGAAATTGATTATCAAAGCGAAACTTACAAAGACGCTTATAGCCGGATTAATGCGATTGTCATCGAAGGGGAACAAGAAGCCCATGAGAATTACATTCAACTGGGAGAAATGCTACCAGAACAACAGGACGATCTGATTCGCCTGTCTAAGATGGAAAGTCGCCACAAGAAAGGATTTGAAGCTTGTGGTCGTAATTTGCATGTTGTCCCAGACATGCCATTTGCTAAAGAGTTTTTTGCACCGTTACACGAAAACTTCCAAAAAGCGGCAGCTGAAGGGAAAGTTGTTACCTGCTTGTTGATTCAGTCTTTGATTATTGAATGTTTTGCGATCGCGGCATACAACATTTACATCCCCTTTGCAGATGCTTTTGCCCGCAAAATTACGGAGAATGTGGTAAAAGACGAATACAGCCATCTGAATTTTGGCGAAGTTTGGTTGACAGAACACTTTGCTGAATCTAAAGCCGAATTAGAGGAAGCCAACCGCCAGAATCTTCCCATTGTCTGGAAAATGCTCAACTCAGTAGAGGCAGATGCCCGGATATTGATGATGGAAAAAGATGCTTTAATTGAAGACTTCATGATTCAGTACGGAGAAGCTCTGAGCAACATTGGTTTCACAACCCGTGATATCATGCGTCTATCAGCATACGGACTCAAGGCTGCTTAAATAAGGGAGCGGGCAGATGTAGACACGCGATATGTTGCGTTTGTCAAAAGGTTAGGCGTAGGAGCGGCTTTAATTCAAATAACTTATGAGTCAATGCGCTCCTTGACGTTAAACCCGCCCGTACACGATGCTTTCTGTCTTACATGCTGCTCCTCACAACCGCTCTCACCTCTTCAACCAAGGACACGCTGAGTAAAACAATACATGTTTGGTTTAATTGGACATCTTACAAGTTTAGAACACGCGCAGTCGGTAGCCAGAGAGTTGGGTTACCCAGAGTATGCAGATCAAGGGTTAGATTTTTGGTGCAGTGCGCCGCCTCAAATTGTCGATAATATTACTGTTACAAGTGTTACCGGCCAAAAGATAGAAGGGCGGTATGTAGAATCTTGCTTTTTGCCAGAAATGCTGGCAACACGTCGCATCAAGGCAGCAACACGCAAAATTCTTAATGCTATGGCACATGCTCAAAAGCATGGTATAAATATCACAGCTTTAGGTGGATTTTCTTCAATTATTTTTGAAAATTTTAACTTGGAGCAGTTTAGGCAAGTTCGTAATATTAAATTAGAGTTTGAACAATTTACTACAGGGAACACCCATACGGCTTACATTATTTGCAAGCAAGTGGAACAAGCCTCGAAGCGAATCGGCATCGAACTCTCAAAAGCGACTGTTGCTGTGTGTGGGGCTAGTGGCGATATTGGGAGTGCTATCTGTCGATGGTTAGGTGCGAAAACAGATGTTAAAGAACTTCTGCTCATAGCCCGAAACCAAGAACGTCTCAATGAGTTGCAATCTCAACTGGGGCGGGGAACAATTATGGCTTTAGAAGAAGCCCTGCCGTTCGCTGATATTATAGTTTGGGTAGCCAGTATGCCTAAAGGCGTGGAAATTGATCCCACTATTTTAAAGCAACCCTGTTTGATCATTGATGGAGGTTATCCGAAAAATTTGGCAACAAAAGTTCAGCATCCAGGTGTACATGTGCTGAATGGTGGGATTGTGGAGCATTCCCTGGATATTGACTGGAAAATTATGAATATTGTCAATATGGAAGCTCCAGCACGTCAATTGTTTGCCTGTTTTGCCGAATCAATGCTGCTGGAATTTGAGAAGTTATACACTAACTTTTCTTGGGGACGCAATCAGATTACTGTAGAAAAAATGGAGCAAATTGGTCAGGTGTCTGTAAAACACGGATTTAGACCTCTTTTAGTATAAAAGTAAGGAGTGAGGAGTGAGGAATACAAACTCTAAACTTCTAACTCCCTTGCCTCATGTACGGGCGGGTTTCATAAGATTTTGTCTTCGCTCTCGCGATGTTCTTTCTATTAAACCCGCCCCTACTAACTAACTCTCAACTCATCACGAGCGAAAATGGCAACTACTGAACGTAAACCTCTACTGTTAGATTTTGAAAAGCCGCTAGCAGAACTTGCAAACAGAATCGAACAAATTCGGCAACTGGCAGAAGAAAATAGCGTCGATGTTTCTAGTGAAATTCGGAAATTAGAAACACGGGCTATGCAACTGCGTGAGGAAATTTTCAGTAGTTTATCGCCGTCTCAAAGACTCCAAGTCGCCCGTCATCCCCGCCGTCCGAGTACTCTAGATTACATTCAAGCAATAAGTGATGAATGGATGGAGTTGCATGGCGATCGCTGTGGTTATGACGATCTGGCTTTAATTGGTGGTGTGGGACGTTTGGATGGGGAACCCGTGGTTATGTTGGGCAATCAAAAAGGTCGCGATACCAAAGATAATATTGCTCGTAACTTTGGGATGGCATCCCCAAGTGGATATCGCAAGGCAATGCGGTTGATGGAACATGCCAACAAATTTGGGATGCCGATTTTGACTTTCATTGATACGCCAGGTGCTTTGGCGACAGTGGAAGCAGACAAAGGTGCAGGGGAAGCGATCGCCTATAATTTGCGTTCTATGTTCTGCTTGGATGTGCCGATTATCTGTACGGTGATTGGTGAAGCCTTTTCTGGAGGCGCATTGGGGATCGGTGTAGGCGATCGTCTGCTGATGTATGAACACTCGGTTTACACTGTGATTACTCCGGAAGCTTGTGCTGCCATTTTATGGAAAGATGCCACCAAAGCCGCGCAAGCAGCAGCTGTTTTAAAAATGACCTCAGTTGACCTCAAAAATTTGGAAATTATCGACCAAATATTGCCCGAACCTGTTGGGGGTGCACATTCCGATCCCTTGAAAGCAGCTACAACCCTCAAGCAAGCCCTGTTGGATAATTTGAAATATCTTAAAAGCTTAACTCCTCAAGAACGACGGCAGATGAGGTATGAAAAATTCCGCAATATCGGTGTTTTCACTGAAGTTCCTCACTCATAAGGCGTGAGATGCTTAAATAGCAAAACAGCAATGCTATAATGCCTATGGATGGTAAAGATTTTCAACAATCTTCTCAAACCATAGGTGTTTGCATTTATGGTCATTTGTCGTTTTTCCTCACCCTTGGATTATCGACTCATGACCTGCTTATCGGTATCAGGGTGAGATCAAATAAAGGGAAATTTGAACTAATACCATAGAGAAATTTGGGGAATTCTGTGTAGAAGATTCCTATTCAACTAGAGCAATTCAGTTTGTGTATAATTTGAAGACATTAATTCAATTGTAAAAAACATTTTTGAGATTTCAAAGTTCCTCGTCTAAGTATGAGTTTTTTTTTGTAAAGATCTGTTTCGCCCTTGAGGAATTCAAACAACGAAAAATGTATTTATAGACGGTAACTAATCATAACATTGGTTGAAAACAAAGCTCAGATAATTTTTACTTTTTTCAATTTGTCCAAAAATAAGAAATTTTCATCATGAATCTGGGTGAAGATGCTGTATCAGCACCAAAAAATTTGGAGACATCATGAGTGTTGAGCAAAAACGACGTGCCTTGATTACTGGAGCAAGTAGCGGAATTGGAAAAGCGACGGCGTTGGCGTTTGCTTCAGAGGGAATAGATGTCGCTTTGATAGGACGTTCTATCGAGAAGTTGACAGCAGTTTGTGAAGCCGCGCAGCAATTTGGGGTGGAAGCGAAAGCTTATCCAGTGGATCTCGCTTGTGTCTCTCAAGTCAAAGAGAAAATGCAAGCGATCGCCCTTGATGGGGACATAGATATTCTAGTCAACAATGCTGGCATGGGTTACACGGCAATTTTGAGCGACACCCCGTTATCAGACTGGCAGCAGGTTATTGATTTAAATTTGACAAGCGTGTTCCAGTGCATTATGGGCATTTTACCTGGAATGCGTGTTCGGGGGACAGGTATAATTATTAACGTTGCTTCTATTGCTGGCAAGCAACCATTTCCTTGCTGGGGAGCATACAGCGTCAGTAAAGCTGGTCTGATTGCTCTTTCTCAAACCCTCTCACAAGAGGAACGCATCCACGGCATTCGTGTGACTGCTCTTTGCCCTGGCTCAGTAAATACCGAAATGTGGGACACAGAAACAGTCAATTTGAACTTTGATCGCTCAAAGATGTTAACCCCAGAAATTGTGGCTCAATCAATTCTCTACACTGCTAAGTTACCAAAACAGGCAGTGATTGATGAAATGACTTTAATGCCCAGTGCGGGTACCCTCTAATTATTTTGGATTTCGGAGTCGCAATTTTTAGTTGTTGGTTGCCAAAAACTTATATTGCAGCAATTTTCCATTCGCACTTTTCTCAATCCAAAGTCCAATATCTAAAATCTAAACTCTTTAAGCGAAAACTGACATCATGACTACTGCAAGTTCTAACGGTTCTAATTACTCTCAATCTCCTCTCATTCCCGATCTCACAGAAGCCATCAATACAAGGCCTGATCGCAACACTCACGACGGACGGCTTCCCGAATTACATCCCCAAACAGAGAAACAGATGAAGGAGCAAATGGAGGGGATGATGGACGCTGTGCGAACACTATTGGTAGGTGTCGGCGAAGATCCTGAACGTGAAGGACTTTTGAAAACACCCAAACGCGTAGCAACGGCAATGCAGTTTCTGACAAGTGGCTACAACCAGTCCTTAGAAGAAATTGTTAATGATGCCATTTTTGATGAAGGTCATAACGAGATGGTATTGGTGCGGGATATAAATATTTTTAGTATGTGCGAACACCATATGTTGCCGTTTATGGGCAAAGCTCACGTTGCATACATACCTAACCAAAAAGTCGTAGGACTCAGCAAGCTTGCTCGCATTGTCGAAATGTATTCCCGTAGGTTGCAAGTCCAAGAAAGACTCACCCGTCAAATTGCTGAAGCAGTTCAAACCATTCTCGAACCACAGGGTGTCGCCGTTGTTCTGGAAGCTACTCATATGTGCATGGTCATGCGAGGTGTGCAAAAACCCGGCTCTTGGACTGTTACCAGCGCAATGTTAGGTGTTTTTCATGACGAACACAAAACGCGCGAAGAATTTTTTAACTTGATTCGCCATCAGTCAACACTCTTTTAAGTCAGAAGAGGCGGGTTTAATCTATAAAACATCTTCGCTCATTACTCCTATCCTCCTAAACCCGCCCGTACAGGACTGATAAATCAACTGTCAACTACCCTCTCCTTATTTTTTTAGGATTGAAGAATATGCTTGACAAATTCGATGGCTTTGAAATACTATTTATAAAGTAATGTAAATGAAATTGTAAAATACCTGTTCGTGCCAATTTCCTGTATTTTTGATTACGAAAAGCTACAGGATGGATGAGACTTTAACTGGAAAGTTCTACGATTCGTATTTAGACAATCCTAAAAATTAACAAAATTGTGTGAAATCTCTATCTATCGATACCAGGGAGAGATGTAAGCATTTAGCAGCTAGCCATCAACTGTCCGAGTGACGCTTGGTCCTTTCAAGGGGGCGAGAAAAAGTATCATGCATGATTTCACTAACGATCAATCTGTATAACTCTGTCATATATTGAGTTGTGTCATCTACGTTTTAAGAATTCAATTCAATAGCTGAGTGAGTAGCAGCACTTCGGGCGCTCATATTGATGAACAGATGACAAGCAAAAGAAAGTTTATGAGTTCTTATGTAGATATATATCTTTTTTAAACTGGGCAAGTAAGTGTCATTAAATATAAGTAAGTGAACCTTCATCTGTCCTTTGTCTAGTGCAGGCTGGCTGAAATAACTTACCAGTAAATCTCAAACCAAAAGCTTGATATATAAGGATTTCATTATGAGTGCCTTTTGACTTTTTACTTTTGCCTTGTTTCACTAGTATGCTTAACAAATAACCAATTACAATTAATAGTACCAACCTACTTATTTGGTTTTGGAGCCGACTTTAGAGAAGATGTAACATCCGCCTCATGATGCAAATATGTCAAAATCCTAATTGCTCAAATCCCTTCAACTCATATAGCAATAGATTTTGCATTAGTTGCGGGCAAAGCAACTTTGGCAACCTTCTGAGGAATCGCTTTCGCGCATTGAGATTATTAGGTTCAGGTGGGTTTAGCAGAACTTATGAAGCTCAAGACGTTGATAGACTAGATGCTCCTTGCGTCATTAAGCAATTTTTTCCGCAATTTCAAGGAACTTTTGAACGTACTAAAGCGGCAGAATTGTTTAAGGAAGAAGCTTTCAGGCTGTATGAACTTGGAGAGAATCATTCTTCGATTCCCAGATTGCTAGCTTATTTTGAACAAGGTTCAAGCTTATATTTAGTGCAAGAACTTATTCAGGGACAAACTCTGTTTAAAGAGTTTCAGCAGCAAGCTTTTAACGAAGAAAAAATTCGGCAACTGTTAGCTGATTTACTACCTATTATTGAATTCATTCACTTACGTAACGTTATCCACCGGGATATAAAACCGGAAAATATTATTCGCCGTCAAAATGATAACAAACTTGTTTTAATTGACTTCGGTGGAGCCAAACAGATTACGCAAACCAGTTTAGCCAGACAAGCTACTATTATTTATACAATTGGTTATGCCCCCTCCGAACAAATGGCTGGATTTGCATGTCACGCAAGCGATCTATACGCTTTGGGTGTAACTTGCGTGCGACTTTTGACTCAGTGTTTACCAATTCAAGATTCTCAGGGACAAATTCATGATCGTCTTTACGATCCGATGAGTGGTTTGTGGTTGTGGCGAGAACTTTTAGAGGAAAAAGGTTTGACGGTGAGTTTTGCTTTGGGACAAGTTCTTGACAAATTGCTCAAACATTTGGCTACAGAAAGGTATCAAACAGCGGCTGCAGTTCTCAAAGACTTACATTCTGTACCTTTAAAGCTGAGGCAACCAGAAATGCTAACTCAAGCACAAAAAGCGATCGCAGAATTTCCCAACCAGCAAACCTTTGAATTTAATGTAGTCACAGTAAATGCAAGGGGTGAAGAAATAAGCAATAACCATCAAGCAGCACAATTCTATACAGAAGATTTGGGTAACGGAGTCATGCTGGAAATGGTGGCAATCCCAGGAGGCACTTTTACGATGGGTTCGCCTGAGGATGAAGGGGATGCTGACGAACGTCCACAACACAAAGTGATCGTTGAACCCTTTTTTATGGGACGATTTCCTGTAACGCAGCGAGAGTGGAGATCTGTAGCCGCTTTACCTAAAGTCAAACAATCCTTGAATCCAAATCCATCTAAATTCAAAGGAATCAATCGCCCTGTGGAAAATGTCTCTTGGCACGAAGCTGTAGAATTTTGTGCCAGACTACAGGAGAAAACGAAACGATGCTATCGTTTGCCGAGTGAAGCTGAATGGGAATATGCTTGTCGCGCCGGAACGACGACACCCTTTCATTTTGGTGAAACGATTAACACTGACTTAGTCAACTGTAGCAATAGCGATACTGAAGCTTTTGAACCAAGAAGCAAATACCGAAAAGAAACTACATCAGTCGGTAATTATCAGGTAGCAAATGCCTTTGGATTGTATGATATGCACGGGCTAGTCTGGGAATGGTGTGCTGATCCTTGGCACAAAAATTACGACGGAGCACCGCGAGATGGAACCGTTTGGGAAGTTGGTGGCGATCTCAATCGTCGAGTGCTGCGCGGTGGTTCTTGGAGTTTTATTCCTCAGCTTTGCCGCAGTGCCAGTCGCAGCTGGAACGAACCAGATGGAGGAATGAGGATCTGCGGTTTTCGGGTTGTCGCGACTTAGTTTGTGCCTAATGGGGAATGGGGAATGGGGAATGGGTAACGGTAATAAAATGTTCTGCCTGATTACAACGAATAACCTACTGCGCCGAGCCGACAGATTAACCACCCGTGGACGTTTTATTTTTTAGGTCTCCCTAATGACTATAGCAGCCTACATCCGCGACAGAACAGCGACCTTGGATAGCTTGTCTTGATCCAGCCCTTGGAGTTCGTTCAAATGTAGCCAGCCTTCTTTAACCAATCCAGCAAAGACAAAGAGAAGAACCGAGTATTGGTAGTCGTACTTCCCCTCAATTTCATGCCTTTTAGCACTCAAGAAATCGTGTAACCGCCAGAGTTCGCCCACGTCCACGAGCTTATTTGCCTGTTCTTGAACTTGTTTAAGCAAAGCCTCAACTTCTCGTTCGTAGGCTTTATCAAAGGCAGTTCGAGCTATCTTCTTCTCGATGTCCGTCCACTCAACTTCACTTGCTTGCATGGTTCAACTTGAAATTTGTGCGTTAGTTATTTTTATTTGGTTAGGATTGATCCTGTGTGCTTAGAGTAATTAAGCGCTCTAGGTTAAAAGAGCGCTCCCGATGATTTCGGCGATTTACTAGTCAAAGGGCGTTTCCCTAGTAGGGGAGATCCATAAAAATAAATATCCGTGCCGTTCATTATAAATCTAAGCGTCTAAGCGTCGTAGTCGCGCACGCTAGCGCCGGGGGAAGCGTCCCCTGGCGAGCTTCAAAGCGAAACTCTCTTGACGGAAGCTTCCGCCCCCAAGACTTCGCGCTTGGGTTCAGACATACGGCAGGATATTTATTTACAAAGCAAGTGCCTACTAGTTCATCAACCCAAAAATGTCAAGAAAGCGAACTACTAGCGAACTAGGTTCAGAAGTTCTTTGGGAGAAGCTAACAAGTCAATGGCTACGAAAAAGATATTGCCTTGCGGGTTGAGCAAGAACCGCCAAGCCATGTTCATACCTACTGCTGCGCCAAACCAAGGGGTCTGAACCTTGCCTGTGACTTTTACCTGAGTATAGCCATCGTCTGTGGGTTCAGCGACACCCCGTTCTGGGAGCAATCTGAGGTTCTGACATTCTTCCCGGAAGAACCGCAAGATGGCATCTTTGCCGACGAGCGGTCTCTGGAAAGGAGGCTGCAAAGCACCGTCTGCCTCGAACAGCTTGATCAGTTCATCAAAGTCATTTGCATTCAATAGGTTCATATAGTTCAACACCGTTGGGTTGTCGAGACCTTCAATGGTGACTTGAGTGCGCTGAGACTCTTCTTTAGGCGCGACTACAGGTTCAGAAATTCTGGTGTAGCTGCCTAGTTTACTTGCATCAAACCCCATGTCTACAACGGAGTTCCGCAAGACAGTAATCTGTTGTCCTTGATCCAAGCCTTTGAGAGTTTCCAATACGGCATTAGCGTTAGCTGATAGCTTATAGCCAGAAGGAATTGGCGCAACAATTCCTTGCTCCATCCATTCCCCAAGCTGATTCCAGAAACCTAGCTTAATATTAGGTGACCAAGTAGCATAGGTACGGCAAATGGTTGTATCTGCGTGGTTTGCTAGATCGGACATCACCTGAGTTTGCTCAGGAAATGGCATAAGCTTGATTTGGTTCAGGACTGCTTCTGCAAACTGCATACTGGCTGCGCCAGGAGCGGCAACCGTCACGGTTTTGCCCATCTCCAAGAAAGCGAACCATGTCCAGGCCAGTTGATCTTCGGCGCTGAGTTGGTTGAATCGAGCGGTTAGAGCTGGCACAACATCAGCAGACAGTGTGTTGGGGAAAATACCACGGGCGGAGTCGATAGTAATTGCCATATAGAGGACTACCTCACTAAGTGTTCAACGGTTAATAAAAAAGCTCATCAGACAGTGGCCAAGATCGATTCTCGATCTTGACAAGCTCGACTATTAAGCTTTTGACAAAGGTGTTTGCTAAACGGCGATCGCCGGAGGCTTTGGCAGAGCCATCACCAACAACATAGTTGTCTCTATGCTTATAGCAGCCAATTGATACGTAGTCTAGGAGACTATGTTAAGTAACATAACATTTGTCTTAACTTTTGTAAACATTTCTAAACAAAATAGTGTAATTTCTATCAATAGTGTTAAGCAATAAAGAACAGTCTATTTACAAAGTCATATAATGTCCGTTAAATCACCTATAATAAAAGAACCCCACCCCGCAAGCGGAGAGGGTAAACAAAGCATAGCGAGGAGCGGGGTGAGGTTCATACCGTTTCACTTTAAAGTTGATACATTTAGGCAAGCAGTTCTTGAGCAGAGGGAGCAGGGGATGCAGTTCTTGAGCGAATAGTATCAAGATTTTCGTGAAATGGTATCAGACGTGATTCAGGTTTATTTAGCGGACATGATCTCAGATCATTAGCAAAAAAAGAGCCTGCGGAAGCAGGCTCTTTTTTTCTAGTTAGCCACAGCATTGAGGTAAACTAAATCTGTGTAAAGCTATGCAATACTCAGAAGTGTCATTAATTACTGTTTTCATCAATTTGGTACAGGTTTTAGCCTGGTTGTTGAGTGGTGGGACTCTCCCAAAATCATGCTTAAACAAGCCCTCTACCCCTGAGGGGTCATCAGCTTTGAATATCCACTTTCAAGCCGAAAAATTAGCCGATTGGATTAAAATTGACCCCAAAACTAATTGGTAAAATGCATTGCACATTCCTGCTCTCAAAAGCTTTGCCACTACAATCATTTGCAACACTTAATTAAGCATGGAACCTGCTTTTTATTAATCCAGACCTTAAGTAAAGGTATCAAGATTCTTGAGTTTTGTCTAGATTTACTTAGATTTCTCGCTTACTGCTTAACCGCTGCGAGCAATTTATTTGGAATCTAAACCAGTTTTAAATCTGGATACTCTGCGAACAAATCATCAGTTGTGAGGGTGTCGCCTTCAGCTTGCGGAGTCCAGAGAACTTCAATGGCAAGCAGTTTATCGCTCGGTAGACTGCCAATTTGACGTAAAGCTTGACGCAAGTCATCAGCGCTATTAACAGCAGAAATCTGGAACTTACCCAACGTCGCCGCCAATAAAGTCACGATAATGTATTCTCCAGGTCCTTCACTTATGAGACTGGTTGGATTATCGATTTCAGCAGGTAAAGCATCTTTGGGCGTGCTTGCTTTGAGCTGGTTATTCACATTAGAAAGAGTTTCTTCAGAGAATTTACTGCGTTCTGCGAGTGCGAGACGATTAAATTCGGCTTCTGCTGAATTTAATCGGGCTTCTTTAGTACCACCACCTGCATAAACCCAGTACTCAGGATGGCGTAGCAAGGCAAGACTAGCTTCTTGCAAAATTTCTGTTCTGCCTTGTGGTGAGTTAGTATCAGCAACTTCGGCAATACGGTTAAGTTCACTTTGTAAACCACGGGCACTTGCTAACATACCTACTTGCAAACGAGTCACGGAAACACTCGGATTGCTACTTATGGTTCCTTCTTCTGTTTCACCGCTTGTGGCGCGACGAAAAGCTTGCATCAGGAAGTTCGCGATCGCAATGAAAATAAAGATACTAAAAAGTGTACCAAACCCTCCACCAAAGCCGAAGAAGGGAATCAGGAAAGGAAAGCCAAAACCTCCACCACCCGGATAGTATCCACCACCGGGATAATATCCACCGCCAGGGGCGTAAGAGCGAGGCGGCGCGTAGGTACGGCTACTGGGAGCTCTAAAAGAACCACCGCCGATCCGACCCCCACTGCGAGCGGCTAATGCACCATCAGCATGACCAAGTGTCAGTCCAAACACAAGGCTGAGGATGAACAGAGATTTACAAAGCGGTTTAATGGCTCGTTGTAGTTTGTGACGCATAAGACAGTCGCTTGAAAAACGATATTAGTTAGCTTGGTTTGTGACGCCAGTCAGTAGCGCTACAGAGTAGTTGAATGACGGTAGCTTTTCATATCAGCTACATTTCCAATCTACCGTTTCTTATGCTGGATCTACAGTGATCTGAAGGCGGATTTTACGCTTAGATAACCCTACTGCTTTGTTTGAAAATAGAGGAGCCGAGGGAGAGGGTAAAAAACTGATTGATCTTTCTTTCCATGCCTCCTTTGCCTCCTTCATGCACTCTGATACATATTTGTGGCATTTTGGCATAACATTTTGATGCCAGACAGCTAGGCTACTAAATAGCCGCCATACTTAGTCAATCCTGTGTCCTCTATAATAAAATCCTATATGGTGCGTAAGTGTCTATCTGAGTGTTTTAATTTTTACTAACAAACAAACTTAAAGTATCGCACCATTTCCGGTGGTGCGTTAATGCAATGTAACATATCCTACATATTTAAGATTCACTTTATCAATCAACTCTAGGTATCCAGCTATCAACACTTCAAAAGTCGTTTTGAAGTACCTTTTTGTCAACCTTCAAACATTAAGACTTACGCTTACAAGTTACACATCCTGATGGCTGAAGGCTAGTACCGCTCCCTTGAAAGTCACTCATTCAAAAGTCACTCATTCAAAAGTGTTATAAATCAAGGCTTCTGGCTGTTTGAAATGCTTGCTTTATTTACGCGCCCGCTGTGCTAGGTTTTTACTATTTACAAAAGATAAATAACTAAGGACACTCAAAGCAAGTTCTCTTACAATAGAAATATAGAAATTCTAGCGAATTTCTTAAAAGGATTTTGAACAAACCCTTGAGCTAACTGTTTTTTCAGTTTTCTAGGTTTTTCAAAAATAAAATGGGAGTCTTATAGCATTACTGTTGTGTTCCTAAATAAGTTATCGAAAAAACATTTTGCTAATGGCTAATTGATATTTTGTATGGAAAATATTTCACGAATTGAGACAAAGTTCAGGGAGAAAACTGCATCACCCGATATCCTAATTATATCTCGTACCTTCCTCCCAAAAGCTGATCAAATTGGAGAATATATTTATAATCGTTGCCAGCAAGAGCCTGGGCGAGTTATTGTTTTAGTAGCAAGTTGCTCGGGAGATAAAACATTTGATAAGATTCAACAGTTTCCAGTATATCGCTGGCAAATTCCCAAATACTGCTATGAGAGTTTTATAGGCAATATACTGTGTTCTTTACTCAATATAATCTTGCCATTGTTATTAGCTATAAAACTCTACTTTCGCTATCATTATCGATATATTGAATGGGGTCATGGTTACGACTTTTTAGCATTACTGGTATTAAGTTATATCCTACCTGTTCGCTTTTTTATCTACTTACACGGTCGGGATATTCTTTTACGTAATCTGATATTGCGTTCGCTTTTTGAACTGACGCTTCAACGCTCTGAAGGAATTGTTTGTAATAGTTCTTTTACCGGAGATTACGTAACCGCAAATTTCCGATTTCATACCCAGACTCACATCATTTACCCTGTGGTGAGAAGGGAAAAATTTGGAGGTAGATTGAGTCCGGCTTGTATTGAAGATTTACGCGATCGCGTGCGCAGTGGCTACCATATTCCAGAAACAGCAGTCGTTATTCTCTCTGTCGGACGGCTGTTAAAGTGTAAAGGATTTGACTTAGTTATTGAAAATTTAACACCACTACTGACCTTAGGAATAGATGTTCATTATATACTTTGCGGACAAGGTCCTTATGAGTCCGAACTGAAATCTTTGGCTGATCGCTTGCGAGTAGAAAAGCGGGTACATTTTGCCGGATATGTTCCTGATCGGGAATTAGCAAGCTACTATGCAGCATGTGATATGTTTGCAATATTGGCAAGCCATAGCGAGAGGAGAATTGAAGGTTTTGACATTGTCTACTTAGAGGCAGGTTTTTTCGGTAAGCCTGTGATTGCGTCTTGCTTAGGTGGTGTGATGGATGCAGTTCGGCATCTTGAGAATGGTATACTTGTGAATCCCAATTCTGGCTTGGAGATGATGCAAGCTTTTCGGTGGTTGTGTCAAGATCGAAAGCTGCGCGAACAACTCGGTTGTAAAGGCAAAGCATTAGCCAATCGCAGAATTCAAAACCAATGGCTTCGCATGAGGAGTCAGGAGACAGGAGACAGGAGACAGGAGATGGGGGCTTAAGAAGTTAAAAAGAAGAATTTATAACTCAGCCCCTCAAGTACAGACGTGCCATGACTCCTAAGTTTTATTGTCAGCATTAGCGCCCGAAGTGCTACTACTCAGTCAGCTAAGCTGACGCGCATCTAAATTTGATAATTGAGCGCCTGAAGCCGTTTGCTGCCTTAGATTGCCCTGTAAAACTAGATGACGAACAGCTTATCATTCAGGAATGTTGTAAACAAAGGTAACATAACTAGGTTTCTGACAAGTCATCCGCTCCGAAGAATGTCGATGGTGAGAGAGAAGGCGCACAAGGCGTTTTCAAAGCACCGAAGGGTTGACGGCTGAATGCTTACCTTTTATTCATCCTCCTCCGACAATTGTCACCACTTCTAAGCGATCGCCTTGCTGCACTTTTGTCTCATTCCAAAACTGGCGGTGTAAAATTTCGCCGTTATACTCGACTGCTACTAAGCGCGGATGGAAACCCAGTTGTTGCAGTAAGTCAGGTAAAGGAGTTTGGAATGAACAGCTTTGTGTTTCCCCATTCACAACAAGTGTAATCCGATCAGACATAAGACTTGCTTGGTTCTAATTTGATTCGGTTGAGTTGCGAGAGAAAATATTGTGTCACTAGAGTTGGCTGATCGGCTTGTACGATGCTTCTGACTACTGCCACACGATTTGCTCCAGCATCAATGACATCATTGATATTTTGGGGATCGATTCCCCCGATGGCAAACCAAGGGAGCGGACAATTTTTAGCTGCGTAACGAACGTATTCTAACCCAGTTGCTGCCTTACCTACTTTTGTAGGAGTTTCATAAACTGGCCCCACACCAATGTAATCTGCACCTTCAGCAATTGCCTGTTGCATTTCTTGGGAATTTGTGGTAGATCGTCCTATCAAGCGATGAGAACCGAGTAATTGTCGGGCAGTAGCAATGGGCATATCTTGCTGTCCCAAATGCACTCCATCAGCATCTACCGCTAAAGCCAAATCGACTCGGTCATTAATGATGAAAATAGCGCCGTAGGTGTGGCAGAGTTGCCGTAGTTTTTTCGCTTGTTCTAAGCGAAAAACATCATCAGCAGTTTTCTCGCGGTACTGGAGGAGTGTTAATCCACCTTTTAAGGCGGATTCAACAATTTCTAACAACTTTTCGTCAGGGGAGGTAACAAGATACAAATGCGATCGCAACAGAAGTTGCTGACGTTGATAACCCAATAATTGACTTTCTAGGTTATAAACTCGATATCGCATCTGCTTGAAGGCTTTCCCCATATTTGGGTTGTAAAGCTTGCTGTATTCTTCCAATACTCGCATGGCTTCTTGTACGCGACAGAAGTTAGCTTGTAACAACGCTTTAATACTAGTGCGTTGTTCCTCTTGAGGATGAGTTAATTCAGTCCCCGGATCGCCGAGAGTATTCCGTGCCGCCCGTAGTTCCGCAGTATGCCAGATTGCTAATTCTTGCCGTTCTTTCTTACATTCAAGAGCCAACTGGGCATTGTTTAAACCAAAGCGACACCATTCCTCAATAATTCGCAACCCTTCACGGGCGCGATCCAAGTTAGCGTCTAAGATGCGGTAAACAACTTGCTGTACTTGCTCTTTTTGGCTGTATGGCTCGACCATTACAACAACCCCATTATTGCTTCCATCGTAACAGTCAGCCTGTTTCATATTCGCAATGTTCTTCGCATCTCTATAGATTCTTTATGAAATTATTTTGTTATAACTTAGGCAAAAGTTACCAAACAGTGTATCTAACTAACCCCTGATGTCGTCCGAACCGTCGATCTCTCGTCATCATTGTATCAAAAGCATTCAGCATTGTTATGTGTGAATGAGAGGACCGAGATAAGCGAGCGTTTTTAAAAGTCTAAAAATTCCTAGTTGGTTAAAGGAGTGTCATAAAGGTGATTCACCCCCACGTTTTTCCTAAGTCTTGTAGGACATGTGTCCCGTTTGCAAAGCTAATTGCTAAAACTTGCAAATCATTTTCAGTTCTCCAAATAGCAATGCTTTCAGTATCTCATTTATCAGTTTTATTTTTCACCGTTAGTATGGGAGTTGTCAGTGTAGCATTACTTACCACAAGCCATGCTCCCGCCATGGCTCAGATACCAACATCAGATCAGGGGCAAATCGGTGCCAAGACAATGTCTCAGGTTAACGTGTTGTTTGTCAACCCAAGTAGTGGAGACGACAAGAGCAATGGTGGTGAAAGCACTCCTTTGAAAACAATGACTCAAGCACTGCGAGTCGCTAGTACCAACACTGTCATCAGGCTTTCACAAGGAACCTACAGCACCCAGACTGGAGAAGTTTTTCCCCTGATCCTAAAACCTGGTGTTTCGATTCAAGGGGACTCTAGCAGCAAAGGGCGTGGTATTACAATCCTTGGAGGCGGTGATTATCTCAGCCGAACCTTCGGCAGTAAAAATATCACAATTGTTGGTGCAAACTCGGCTTCCTTGACTGGAGTAACGGTGACAAACCCCAATCCCCGTGGCTACGGTTTATGGATTGAAACGACTAGTCCAGTTATTGAGCAAAACACCTTTACTGGCAGTACGCAAGATGGAATTGCTGTAACTGGCGACGGTACACCTACTGTTCGCAATAATTATTTTTATCGTAATGGGGCGAATGGGATCACAATTACTGGTAATTCCCGTGCGGAAGTGCGTTCAAATGTGTTCGAGCAAACGGGTTATGGTATTAATATTGCCCAAAATGCCTCTCCTCTAGTGGTTGGTAATTCTGTTCAAAACAATAGAAGTGGCATTTTGGTACAGGCTTCTTCCCGTCCACTTTTACGGAATAATTTGATTCAGGATAGTCGAGAAGATGGATTAGTCGCACTCTCCCAAGCAATACCAGATTTAGGGAATGCTTCGGTTCCTGGTGGGAATCAGTTTCGCAACAATGCCCGTTATGATATTAACGCCAGTACAGCTAAGCAGACAATTGTTGCTTATGGGAATAGCCTGAATGGCGATCGCGTGATTGGGATGGTAGATACAAGTGGCACAATAGCAAGGGGAGACGCGAGAAAATTAGCGGATGCGGCGACAGGGGGACGTGAAGACGCAAGGAATTTAGCCTTATCGACTTCACGCCGTTTGCCACAAGTCGCTTCTATTAATAGCGTTGTGCAAAATGACGATTCCAGACAATTAAATCGTCTAATGCCACCACAGCCAGTCTTACCACCTGCTGCACCTCAGTTGCCTACCTCTAAAGGTGCTGGGTTTCCGACTCCTAGCAATTTGAGAGGTGATGTTGGGCGATTACCTGCAACGACAACTCAAGTCTCAGCAAAGCAGCCGACGACATCACAATTGAATTATGTCCGAATTTCTCCCAACAGCATTGAGTTTACTGCACCGCAGTCCGCACCTGTTGCTATGTCCTCAAACAAACAAGTTGACACAGAAACCCGGCAAGGTGGAAGTGCAATGAATCTTACAGAAATTTCGCCACGTCAAATACAACCAGCAAATGTAACTAAGTTTAACTCAGTCGCATCAACATCAGTACAAAATAGCAGTCAAAGACAGACCTTACCAGTTTTAGAACCAGCCCCAGTGGGCAATGCAGCTCTCTTACCCGTTCCCAATCTCAATATTCCCACAGGCAATACTAGTATTATGCCAAAATTGGCAGCGCCTCAAACAGCAACTTTGACGAACAGTGCAGATCCACCCCAAACAGTCGCAACTGCAACTCAGACAGATGTCCGTTACCGAGTGATGGTACAAGTACAAAATGAAAGGGATCTGCAATTAGTAAAAGTACTTGCTCCCGGTGCTTTTCAAACTGTCTTGCGCGGTATAGCAGTGATGCAAGCAGGAGTCTTTAACAGTCGCACTCATGCCGATAGTATGGTGAAAATATTGAATAATAATGGTTTGAAAGCTACGGTTGAACCACTGAATTAAGTAAGTTGGCGTGAATAAATACAACTTTATATTAGGGCAACGTCTTCCGGAAAGAATCCTCTTTCCGGACGAGGCGCTGTTAACGGTTTGTCTGCCCTTGGGTTGTATCTCACAACTTGTCAGTAAAAACGAACAATCTTGTCCAATCTGCCCGTAGAGTTGTTCGTAAACTTTACAGCATCTCAACATTTGTTTACATATTTAGATTTTATTTACCCGACTTACATCCGAATCCGCATGCCAACCCCGCCCGAACAGGAGTATGAATTTGAGAATGGAGAGCGTAGAAGTGTAGGGTGGACAATACCTGCTCTTTGAGGCTAGAAACCTGGTATTGCTTAGCATTACCCACCCTACGTTAAAATTTCACGTTCGTTAAAAAACAGAGCAACTGCTCCGAAGGTGTGTGTGTAAGTCCTAAAAGTGCAACATAGAGTTGTCCAATACGGTTCTCTTTAAGGTAAAAGGTTAAGAGGAGTAAGGTGAAAAACTAGTTTTTTCTGTTGAGATATTGTGCAAACTTTATGGAGAGTGTAAGCATTCAGCCGTTCAGGCAGGGCGATAACTCTACCTAAGTTGGTACAGACGAACTATAGCAATCCTATTTGACATACTACATATAGCAATCCGTGGAGGAATCGTGAAAAATATAGATAAGAAAACGAACCGCCCTAACGCTGCGAAGATCGGGTGACGCTCGTTCCTCGCTAACGCTAACGCTAAGCGTTTCACCAGTCGCCTGGGCGTGGGAAAACGCCTCATGCGTGCTGGTTTACCAAGAAGGCCTTTGATTGTATTATATGTAACATCATAAAAGTTGATTGACAGATAAAATTAATTTTTGTGAAAATACACAATCTTGACTGGATTTATGTGTGACAAGTTGGATTGTTATATATTGACATAAAATCTTTCACGTAATGAGGAGTTTGATTTGTGCAGGATGATTTATATGGCTTGGAAATTCCGCAAAAAGAACTTCAGAAATTAACTCATTTACCAGTTAATGAGGAAATCATTATCATCACTAATCCTTTAAAAAGATGGACAAAGCAAATTCTCAAAAAAATGAAGGGTTCGGAAGGTGCTACTGTAATTTTTTTAGGCTTTTCTATTTTATTTTTAACTCACATAATATTTGATATTTCGCTGAAAGTCTTTGCTACATGGATTACAATCCCCTCTTGGATATTGTTAATATTCTCAGGTATCTTAGGAGCAATTATTGTACAAATAGCATTATATTTGCTCTGGAAACAAAGAAGTAAAATTGTCAAAAATAACATGACACATTCTCTCAAAATTCTTCTAAGCGATGTTGAGAGGTATAATGCTGTTATTAAAGCGATAGATATCAACGATCAAATAGAAGCAGCAGGAAATCCAGAAGTGACTGTCAAGCAAAGACAGAAAGTCATTGAAGCACTGAAACTTACAAGATCTGATTTAGTTCGGGCTTTGAAGACAGAAAGAATTTTGCGAGAAAACAAAAAATTTATTATTAGTAATACAGATTTATTTACCAATAACTTAGCGACTTTAGCATCAATGCAAGTGACCGAACAAGCTACTGAACATGGGCAGTTACTTAATGAAGCATTACAGATTGCCTTAGATGTCCAACTCGAAATGAGAAGGTTGCAAAGTCAGCATTAATTTAGTTGTTAGCTATTAGCTTAATATCCGCTTTTATCCCCCTGATCATGAAAATAAAATAGGATTGCTATATTCCTTATAACTGTCACAACTGACAATTATGCAGCAATAATTGTCATCAGTGGAATCCTTCATCAATATTCCGAAATGCTCTACGTATGTTGCCTGAAGTGACTTGAAACTTATTTTTTTAGGAAAATAAGGTTGAACCTCGGTAGTTTTGAGACGAGTGCTTTTTGATAATTATGTCTTCCATAAGTGAATATTGTCCTAAGCTTTTAGCCTGAGGGCTTTGTGATGACGTAACATAAAGAAATGTCATCGAGCGATCGCCCATCGGTATGGATTGGAAAGAAATCTCTGGTAGCTGGGTACTCATTCCCCGGAACCCCATCGGTATTATCCATTTTTTGGGGGGTGCTTTTGTCGCGACTGCACCTCACCTAACTTACCGTTGGTTATTAGAACAACTGGCAAGCAAAGGCTATGTCGTGATCGCAACGCCATTCGTCAATACTTTAGATCATAGTGCGATCGCGAAATCTGTATTGTTAAACTTTGACCGTGCCCTAGAACGATTACACGATTCTGGAGCATTACGCAAGCGCTACCTTCCCATTTATGGTGTCGGGCACAGTATGGGATGCAAACTTCACTTACTGATTGGCAGCCTCTTACCCGTTGAACGCGCTGGCAATATCCTCATATCCTTCAACAACTACGCTGCACGGGATGCTATTCCTTTAATCGAACAGTTCAACACGGCAGTTGCAATTGAGTTTACCCCCTCGCCGTTGGAAACTAACAAACTTGTGCAAGATAGCTACAACGTCCGTCGTAACCTGCTCATAAAATTTACTAACGACACCATCGATCAATCCGCACCTTTAAATGATCTGTTACAAAAACGTTTTGCTGAGATGGTTACAGCGCAAACGTTACAAGGAACTCACACCACACCATTAGGTCAAGATATCAAATGGCAAACAGGAGAGTCTTTCACTCCCTTTGACGCTTTAGGGCAGTGGTTTAAGCAACAAGCATACCGTGACTTAAATCAGTTAAGAAACGCCATCCTTTTATGGCTGAATCCTCTAGCACCGCCATAATTAGCTTAATCAAACAGGAAGATGGAATTAAGTTTGGCACAGAAGTTTCTATGCCAAACATCATAGGTTATGCTGAGTAGTTAAGAAGACTCCACGTCTTGAAGGCACTTCTTTTGTTGATATTGTTATTTGTCCTTTGGAAATAAAAATGACAATTTTAGAGACATGTTGAACAAGATATTATGCCTGTTTAAAACTTAATGGGTAAAATCTACTCCTACTAATAGCTCTCCTCATATATAGATGTGCATTTTTATGGAGTACGGCTTAGTAGTCAATGGAAATTTTTCACCAATAACACTTCACAAGCAACAACTAATTAATGAATAATGGCTAATGTGTTCCAAATTTTAGTAATTGATGATGATCCTGCTGTACAGATACTCCTGAAAAGGATGCTGGAAAGACAAGGTTACCAGGTATTTGCCGCAAGCAACGGCGAGGAAGGAATTTCTCTAGCAGTGAGTCGCCATCCAGCACTGATTATTTGTGATTGGATCATGCCTGGGTTGAATGGACTCGAAGTCTGCCAATATGTGAAGACAAACCCCAATTTATCTACAACGTTCTTTATTTTATTAACATCCTTAGATTCGGTAGCAGATCGTGTTAAGGGATTGGATGCTGGGGCTGACGATTTTATCACCAAACCTATTGAACAGAATGAATTGCAAGCGCGGGTAAGAGCAGGATTACGCTTGCATCAACTGAGTCGAGATTTGCAAACTCAAAAGCGCATTTTAGAGATAGAACTCGAAGAAGCGGCAGAGTATGTGCGATCCCTTCTGCCTCTCCCAATGAAGCAACCTTTAAATATCAACTTCCGATTTATTCCCTCACGGCAACTTGGTGGCGATTGTTTTGATTACTACTGGCTCAATCCCAATTATTTGGCAATTTATCTACTTGATACAGCAGGACATGGACTTCGAGCAACCCTCCCCTCGATCTCCGTGCTAAATTTACTGCGATCACGTGCCCTTAAAAGCCTAAATTATTACTCACCCAGTGAAGTTTTGAAGGCACTAAATGATACTTTCCAAATGAATTATCAAAATGATAAATACTTTACCATTTGGTACGGAGTTTACAACCGAGTCAATCGCCAGTTAATGTACGCAAGTGCTGGTCATCCACCAGCAATATTGGTGTCTAAATCTCCAAATCTCACTGAAGTTCAACAATTAAGAACTCCTGGATTGCCAGTCGGTATGTTTCCACACGTTAATTATGTTGATGGACTTTGCAATATTACGGAAGGTAGCACACTTTATATTTTTAGTGATGGCGCTTACGAAATTGCTAAGTCAGATGGCAACCTTTGGACTTTAGATGGTTTTATTGAGATGCTTGTCAATTTATCTGATCCTATTAATGGCGAACTCGACTCGGTTATAAACTATTTAACTACCTTGAACGCTAAAGATGCTTTTGATGATGATTTATCTATTATTCATATAAAATTTGATTAATTTAAGTAGATTGGCAGAAAATAAGTATAGGTAAAAAAAGGTGAATGCTTATCATTATACATGCAACAAGTGGATCCTAAAATCTTATTTATTCCCACAAATTTACTTATTTAGAGATAACTATTTTTTGAAATTCCTCTTCGTTTGGAAATATTTCAAAGACCTTGTCCATACCAGTAAGTTCAAATAATATCCTAACTTGCTCATTAATCGAGCAAACAACCAACTTTCGCTCTACAGATTTTAGTGCTTTAAAGGCTAACACTAACGCTCCCAAGCCAGAGCTATCCATAAACGTCACATTTTTAAAATCCACTAATACAATTTTTGTAATTTTTTCTCCTTCAATAATTTCCGTAATTTTTTCTCTAAAGTTTTGTGATTGAGTAGAATCTAAATTACCGTTAAGTTGAATAACTTTCACTTGCTGTGTCATAATGTTCAAGGACTTACTGGTGTAAATAATGTCATTGTATTGCGAGATATACTAATCATAATTCATTTAAAAGGGTAATCAGATGTGAGGAAAGTGTAAAAGAATTAAAAATCCTTCATTCTGGTACAACTTTTTTCTCTCTCTAAGGCTGTAAGGGGAGAAGCAAGGTGTGGTAACCCCAAATCATACACTCAAATGGTTGTGAAATTATAATAATTGCTTGATCATATAATTCTCTCTAGCTTCTCTATACTTAATACGGTTCGTTAATGTTGTCATCTGTCGAGCCAAGCAGTTCTCAGTTTCACAGAAGCAGAGTGGGAGAAAACTAATTTTTTCTTCCCTGAGTTTTCCAGCTTCTCCTGCCCCCACACCTAAGAGTGGATCGGACTCACCTTAGCCCGATACAACAGCTTGTCAGCTTGACGGTATCCAGTGTAACGTACCTTGACAGTTTCTCCAAGTTGTGCATTACCTTCGAGGAGTTGGTGAACTTGGGGATTGTATGACAATTCGGCTCCCACAGGCGCGATCGCTTCCACCCCCCACTGTAACAAAAGTCTTTCTAGGGGTTTTTGTACGAGTGGCACTATATTGAGTGCTGGTAACTGCGGATTTTCTCGCGCTTTTTGTGCTGCTGTAGGAAATTGCAATAACAAAGACTCCAACAATTGCAAAGTTGAGTGCTGGAATTCTTGCAGCAATAGCTGTCGCTGCTGTTCTAATTGTGATTGAGACAGCGAATACTCTCTTTTTAAATCAGCTATCTGTTGTAATAATTCTTGAGTTGGTGCGGTGTCTCTCACTGCTATCTGAGAAAAAGTTGCTACTAATTCACTCAAAGGCACCTGTAGCACCTGCGACAGCTTCAGCAGCACATCTACCCGCATCTGCTCAACCCCAAACTGCCGCAGTCGCAAGATTTGCCGTTCTGAGACACCAGCTGTACGACTCAGCACCTTAAAACTAGAAATACCCACCCGTTGCATAAAATCTCGCAACTTCTGGGTAAAATCTATTTGACTGGGAATTTTCGATTGTCTATCTTGGATTGCACCCACCCTTGAGCCTCCGAATCTTTAATCAGATTTTACTCACACTGGACAAAGTTAAAGATTAAGAATTTTAGCTCAAACTTAAACAACTGTGGAACGCCTTAATTCAATCATAGAATTCGCAGGATTGACAATGCGTCCAGTTCAAACTTCAAACTTTGATGCCCTTGCAACAATCTGGGTTGACACAGAAGTAACACGTTTTCTTCCTAGTACCGCTCCCTTGAAAGTCACTCATTCAAAAGTCAAAAGTCAAAATTTTATTGAGTGAATTTGATTCTGATGAGAAAGTAGAAAACAACTTTTGCCATTCTCGTTGGAAGTTACCTAATTGCATAAATAATTTATCGGGAAAGGCAGAGGGCAGGAGGCAGGAGGCAGAAGGAATGCTTCCTGTCCTGTATAAAACCCCCTCCAAATCTTCGATTTGGAGGCTGACAATTGGGAGGGGTTTCAATCCCCTTCCAATTGGTTTCCTTCTGCCCTCTGCCCTCTGCCTTCTGCCTTCTTGAATATTGCTAATTTAATTAGGAAAACTTTAAGTGTCATCTGAAATCCAGATCTATTAACAGTGTGATAAAGGTGAGCAGTGCCCACTTACGCCTGTCAAGGTTTCTTTATACAAATGTTTTTACTCACAGCATGAGGTAAAGAAAACGCTCTTCGTCTCGGCGACGGTAGTCACTACCACGCGGGAGTTCTGAGCTACGCTAAATGCATCTTCAGAACACTCTTGGGTGCTTTGCGAACTCTAGCTAATATGGTTTCTTTACCCAAACGCTGGCAAGCCTCATAGCGATGACATCCAGAGAATCCGTAATACTGCCCGTCCACTTCTAAAACATCTATCGGTTCAAGCTGCCCGATCGCCGCAATCGATTCCATTAAAGCCTGCACTTTCTGTGGATCGTTCTGGCGCGGCAAAGGACGCTTAATTTGATTTAACGCAATTTCTTGGACTTTATTCATAAAAATTTCCTTAAGTCTCTCTATAAATCATACTCGTTATGACTTTATATTGCAACTATTAACGTGCGAGATCAAGACTCACGGATGCTCGAAGACTAACAATCAACCACTAACAATCCACGAGATGTCAGAAGATAGACAGCAAATGTTCCCAGCCAGTGACTTCCAGCATAATGTTCGCGCTTCACCTCTGTTAGCCCACTCTGAGTGTGGAGAACTACAGCCGAACGGAGTGTATTTATCCTGCGATCGCCATCGGGTAAACTGGAAATAATGCCCTCAAGCATCCAAGCGCGACTGAGATTAAGACCTTGGAAGTGCGATCGCGAATAGTCTTTGGGATCGGATACATTTATAGGTTCTAACCAATGAGTATCATCCCCAACGGGTAATTGTGGCAGAAAATCACCGAACCAGTTGGTGAAAGAGGTTGGTGAAAGAACTCGACGCATCAAGTCAGCTTCAGCAAGGCAAGGAGAAAGAAAATCATAGCCCAGGGGCTCAAAGTGCAATGGATAGTTTTGATCGTGCAGGTAAAATTCTTGCGCCTTGTTTTTCACCAAGTTAGCGAAGCTTGTATTTTCGGTAACACGAGCCCAATCCAACGCTAAACCAAGAGCAAAAGCTGTTTGATTGTGCATCCCCGTGCGATTGGGAAGTTCCAGTTTTTCCAGCCAAAGCTGTAAGTTATCTGCCACTAACTTCTCTAGTGGTTCCAAGACAGCCAACCATTCTTTCGCTTGGCCGTCGTTCCATTCATGGAGTTCCGCAGCGAGTTGCAAAAGCCATACCAAGCCATAAGGGCATTCAAAAGAGGGTTGGTATTGCAGATGGGCAATCTCCCCTTGAATCTTCTCAGCCATGAGATTCCGAGCGAGTGCAAGCCTTGCCTCTGTCTGAAAGGAGGCATCAGGAAAGTAACGAACCAAACGTGCAAGCAGCCAGTGAGCATGTACGGCTGAATGCCAATCCAAGCAGCCATAGAAGGCAGGCGTCAGTTCGCGTGGTGGTTTAAGATCCTCGAGGCCTTCCAACCAGTACAGACGATTGTGGGGGTACTCGCGCTCAATGCACTGTTGTGCCAAATTAGCAAATCGTGCCGCAGTCGTTTCATTTATCATGGATAAGAATTGATTACAATGAGGAGCATTCTCCGACTAAAATCAAGCAACGGGAGTGCAATCTCCGGGTCGGGACGACGAAGCGAACAAACATTTTAATTAATCTGGACGGTCTTGCTCCTCAATGTATTGCTTAAGTTGTTCAACTGTGATTCCACCACAAGAAGCAATAAAGTAGCCGCTTGTCCACAATACATCTTTGGAATAAACTTTGTTAATATCTTCTGCAAACTCTTTTCTCAGATAACGACTAGAAACTGTTTTCAAATTATTGATCAACTTGCTTAATTCAGTTTGAGGCGTGTACTGAAGAAGCAAGTGAATATAGTCTTGCTCACCATTAAACTCAATTAATCGACCCTCCCATTTCTCCATTAAAGCTGTAAATATCCCCTCTAGCCTTGTCAGCATAGAATCATTAAATACCTTCATCCGGTATTTTGGAGTCAACACTAAGTGACATTTTAAGTCCGAAACTCCCCTAGCTTTATGAATAAAATCTTTTCTCATATTGTTAACACTAAAAAAAACACGTGTTATCATAACACTAAGTAAAGCGCAAAAGTCGAGATTTTCATGAAGGTAAGGTCTCAGTACAAATTTTATCCAAAGACTAATCAAAAGCGAGATCTGAACGATTGGTTGTGGATTTCGCGTTACTGGTATAACCGTCAGTTGGAAGAGCGGTTGACATGGTGGCAAAACGAAAATTTGCCTATTTTTCGCTCCCACGGCAAGAAGCCCACTCAACTTTCGGTTGATATGAGAGTATGTCACTAGTATCATTGGATATCTGAATTACATAAAACTACTTTTATCATCCACTCCAAGCACTGGCGGCAAAATCAAGTTTCCATGAAAATCGTGTTCTGGCGTTTTTCCTACAAGATATTGACAACATTTTGTTTACTAGGTTTGACTGGTGCGTCTTCGGGTCAAGCAACTCAAACAAAAGATATAGAACTGAAAATTGGGATTGTACAACGATTTGGAGACCAACAAACAAAACAGCTACAACTAGAACCGACCAAAGGCGATCGCCTACAGTTGACATTTAAAAATGGCATTCGGGAGCAAACCTTAGAGACTGCCAAACCTGTCAAGCTAGAAATATTGATGCAAGCTTTACCAGAACCAGTCGTTGAAGAACGGGTGATTCTGGGAACTTACCGCACTTTTGAAACGGCTGAAGACAGTGCCAAACACTGGCAGGAACGAGGAATCCAGGTAGAAATAGCCCAGCCAGAACGCTGGCAGGTTTGGGCAAAACGGAAAGTTTATAACACTCCTTTACTACGACGTTTGCTATTACAAAGCGTGCAAAACACTGGTAATAACACCGCCTATATCAATACTCAAATTCTGGCACAGATACCACGGGTAAGTTGGGTAGTCAATGGCAACCGTTACAGCCAGAATAATTTGGAAATCACCAGTGGTAAGAACTTGATTGAAGTCAATCAAAGTCAAAAACCAGAGAATGCCCGTCTTTACTCCGGTCGGATGAAGTTACAGCCAAATGCGTACGGTACTTATACTCTGGTGAATGACGTGCTTTTGGAAACTTATTTACGTGGAGTGGTGCCATATGAAATTGGCACTTCAACCCCAAGAACCGCGTCCGAAGCACAAGCGATTCTTGCCCGAACTTACGCTCTGAGAAATGTACATAGATTTGCGATCGATGACTATCAATTGTGTGCTGATACTCACTGCCAAGTCTATTTTGGTTTGAATGGAGTATCGACCAACACAGACCAGGCGATCGCGGCAACACGAGGTATGGTACTAACTTATCAAAACGAGCTAGTAGACGCCCTCTATTCTTCGACGACTGGTGGCGTCACTGCTTCCTTTAGCGATGTTTGGAATGGAAATGATCGTCCCTACCTGCAACCTGTTGTAGATGCTCCCACTGAATTTTGGAACTTATCCACTCAGAGTTTATCGGACGAAGATAACTTTGAGAAGTTTATCAGCCTGCAAAACGGATTTAATGAAACTGATACGGATATGTTCCGTTGGCGTAAAGAAAGCAGCTTAGCAGATATTACAAAGGGTTTGCAGAAATTTCTCAAAGTGAAAAACAGTCCCTTCGCAAAGTTTAAAACTGTAGAAGAGATGAATATTGTTGAGCGAAGTAGCAGTGGACACATTTTGAAACTTGATGTCAAAACTAATATTGGCACTTTTTCTCTACGTAAAGACGAGGTTCGTAGCGCCTTTGCCGCACCAAGGAGTACGCTTTTTTACCTGCAAGCTTTGAACAAAGGCGAACCACATCTCTGGGGATACGCTTTTATCGGTGGCGGTTTGGGACATGGAGTTGGTTTAAGTCAAACTGGCGCTCAAAATTTAGCCAAGCTAGGTTGGTCAACTCAGAAAATTCTTCAGTTCTATTATCCCGGCACTCAAATTCAAATTCTCAACGACGCCATCAAGCAAACGACAGAGTGACAGAGAAAGAGGAGCAGATGGAAAGAGTGCTGACTCCTTCTTACTAAAACAGGAACACAAAATTTCTTGCGTTCCTGCATGAAGTGAAATCAATAATTTATCGAAATCAGGTCACAAGAGCAGACACAGCAGAATAATTTTCTCTATCTGTGCTGCTTGTTTTAGTAAAGATCTTCTTCTTTGTGGGTTTCGATGGTACAGTTGGCGGTTGGGTAGGCGACACAGGTCAGCACATATCCTGCTTCTATCTGGTCGTCATCTAAGAAAGATTGGTCAGATTGGTCAACGGTACCAGATACTAATTTACCTGCACAGGTGGAGCAAGCACCAGCGCGGCAAGAGTATGGTAAATCCAGACCAGCTTCTTCAGCAGCGTCTAGAATATAGGTATCATCAGGAACGTCAATTGTCTGGTTAAGACCTTCTGCTTCATTAACCAATGTAACTTTGTAACTTGCCATTTAATAATCCTCTCTTTTGCCAACGGTAGTATAAGTTATGCTAAAGCAAATATAACGGTTGACCCCATGAGGTTAGCCGCCAGTTCAAATTTGCTTCATTTCTGATACTACGAGAAAAACCAAAGGATGTAACTCGAAATTGACCCCGATTAGTAATGAAATTTAGTTATGTAAACATCATAAGTTTTGCTTATATCCAAATCGTCGAATAGCTGGATTATTAAAAAAAGTTATAAATATACAAAAATTTCTTGAATGTATTAGACATTTACATAGGATACAACTAGCAAGAGAAAAATTGTGACCGCAGAAAGGCATTGATCTTTTGCGGGGTGCATAAGGAAAGAATTGATTTTCACTATTTCACTCTGGCACAAGGGTTACAAGCCCCCAACGCGCGTTATACAACACAAAAAAATGTATTTCGAGACGCTCCGCGTTCTTAGATACGGTGTTCTTGTTAAATCTTCGCTCCTGCAATTTGTGGGGATACATAGCAACATAGTTGGGAACTTCCTAGCTTCCTTCTTAACATAGTGAACTAAATTATACCTAGAATGTATAACCAATCTGATTTTGTGGAAGAACACTCTCTACGAGTTGGTTTAGTTGGTACTGGCTACGTAGCAAAGTTACGGGCTGAGGCGTTGCTGAATGACGCTCGCGCTACACTAGTCGCTGTTGTTGGAACTACATTAGAAAAGACTGAAGCCTTTGTCAAAGACTACCAAGCTGTGGCAGTGAGTTCTTGGCAACAGATCGTAGAGCGAGAAGATGTAGATCTGATTGTGATAGCGACGATCAATCGAGATCATGGTAGTATCGCGCGTGCAGCACTCTTAAGTGGCAAACACGTCATTGTCGAATATCCACTTTCAGTGGACGTAGCAAAAGCTGAAGAATTGGTTGCCCTTTCAAAAGCAAAAAACAAACTCTTGCATGTTGAACACATTGAGCTTTTAGGTGGTGTGCATCAAGCCTTGAAGAAACACTTACCACAAGTTGGTCACGTTTTTTATGCCAGCTACAACACGATTAATCCTCAGCATCCCGCACCTCGCAAATGGACTTACAGTCATGAGCTTTTTGGCTTTCCCTTGATAGGAGCGCTATCGCGATTGCACCGTTTGATAGATTTGTTTGGTGAAGTCTTAACTGTTAACTGTCACAACCGATTTTGGCAGATGGAAACAGAATATTACCAAAGCTGTTTTTGCGTAACTCAACTATCCTTCACAAACGGACTGTTAGCACAAGTCATTTATGGTAAAGGCGAAACACTATGGGAAGTAGAACGCAAGTTTGAAGTTCATGGCGAAAACGGTGGATTAGTTTTTGATGGCGAGACAGGATTTTTACTTCGCTCAGGAGAAAAGTCTTCAATCGAGGTTGGTACTCGTCAAGGATTGTTTGCTAAAGATACAAGTCTGGTATTAGACCATTTAACCGACAGTACCCCTTTATATATCACCTCAGATAAGAGCTTATACACTCTCAAAGTTGCTGATGCAGCAAGGCGTTCTGCGGAAACTGGGGAAACTATAATGGTAGCAGATTATTTAAATATAGTTACGTCAACAACGTAGTAGCTGAAGTCAATCAGATTCCACACTTACAGCAAAATTCCATGAAAACCGACACGATTGTTATTTTATCCAACAGAGAATTAGATAAGATGCGTCAGGCTGGACGCTTAGCAGCCGAGCTATTACATCATCTTGAACCAATGGTTAAGCCAGGGGTAAGCACTCTCGAACTGAACGATGAAGCTGAACGTTGGACACAGGCTCATAAAGCAAGAAGCGCACCGCTTAATTATAAAGGCTTTCCTAAGTCAATTTGTACTAGTGTGAATGAGGTTATCTGTCATGGTATCCCGAATGCCAAGCAGATTCTCAAGGAAGGTGACATTATTAATATAGATGTGACGCCAATTGTTGATAATTACCACGGCGATACATCTAAGACATTTTTCGTCGGTACCCCTTCCCCTGTAGCAAAAAAATTGGTCGAGGTGACAGAAGAATGCTTGAGAAGAGGCATTGCTGAAGTCAAGTCGGGTGCACGGGTTGGAGATATTGGCGCGGCTATTCAAGAGTACGCTGAGGCACAAGGCTTTTCTGTTGTACGAGACTTCGTGGGACACGGTGTCAGTAATATTTTCCATACAGCCCCAGAGATTCCTCACTACGGGACACGCGGTAAGGGAAAACGTTTAAGACCTGGTATGGTTTTTACCATCGAGCCGATGATTAACGAAGGAACTTGGGAAGTCGAGGTTCTCAAAGATGGTTGGACTGCCGTAACGCGCGATCGCAAGCTTTCCGCTCAATTTGAGCATACCCTAGCTGTCACCGAAGACGGTGTTGAGATCCTCACCCTGCCTTAGTAGATAACTTAAATTTCTCCGTTGTCAGTTCGTTTTCTTCTTCACAGGCTTACAGCCGATTTTACTAGCTATCATCAAGCATTTTAAGTAATCGTAGGATTATGGCGGTTCTCAATTATATCCCATACACTCGCGCCCTCTCTCAAGTTTGGGAGAGGGGTGCAGTGTTAAAATCGGTGAGGGCATTATGTATGTGATTTTATCGAGTTGCGCTATAGCTTAATCAAAAAGAATCCGGCTTATGATTTCCGATCAAGATGAATAGCTTGTTCGAGAGCGGATTTTTCTCTTGCTTTACGTGCATAAGGTTGTAGCTTTGTCAAGTTACAGCCAGTGATTATACTTAGATCTTCCAAATTCATTCCCTTCATCAACATTTCTACACACCAAGTTTGTTGAGCTTGTTCAATCAGTGGTTGTCGATCTTCAGGTGTCAACAATCCTGTCGTCAAGATCAGCCAGAGTTCCTGTATTTCTTCCTCTGAAATTGGCATTCCATTATCGTTCAGAAATAATGCAGGTTGGTCATCTTTACGAACTTTCAGCCATTGAGTTAAGGGATTGCGAGTATAAGAACCATAACGTTTACCCATAATCCACTGATTGACTGGGACTTGTCGAATTGAGCCTATCTGCAATAAGTGTCGGTTGGCATCGTGAATTTGGTGAGAGCGCTCTAAATCAACAATTTCTGTTGGAGATAACCCGGCTCCAAACAAAACGTACATGAGAGCATAATCTCGGAGTCCTGATTTTTTAGCTTTTTGGAGAATTATGTGGACTAAATTTGCTGGTAAATCGATGACTTTGTCTGTGGCGATCGCCTGATAATATCCTTGAGTCGATGTCACTTTATTTAAAAACAGAGCCACTAAATTTTCCAAGAACTCGTCTCTGTCATGCCAAAGTTCATGAAATTCGCTGGTAAATTCAATCACAGCATACCCCAACAACATAGTATTGAGTAGACTTGCGAGCTTTTGGGCTGGCAAATGCGTGTATAATTGCTCACGCTCCATCACCGTTGTTAAATATTCCGTTACATAGTGATTGGCTTGGGTTAAGCTTCGTCCCAGTGCCTGTCGATTTTCTACTGGATAGTGTCCTGCCTCACCGACAACAGAGCGAACTAAGTCCGGAACTTGTTCTAGTGACTGCAAGCGATCTTCACAATAGTCTTTGAGAGCTTGATAGACACTAGTCATTTGAGTTGCTTGCATTTTCAACGACTCACCCAGATTTCTAAATACTGGCGATTCGGAAATCACCGCCAGCAGCAATCCATGCTTGTTACCAAAATGCCGGAACAAGGTGACTTCATTCACTTTTGCTAATTCCGCAATCTGTTTTGTGGTTGTCTCGGTGACTCCCTGCACGGCAAATAATTCTATAGCGGCATCGATCAAGCGCTGTCTCGTTGAGTTTATTTGAGTAGACATAAATTAATTATCTTTAATGATGCAAGTGCTACTTGCATTTTAATTTTTTTCTTGCTAAACTAGCAAATGTAAGTAAGACTTGCATCGTCTATTTCTACTCTAGCTGTAGAAATAGCATTCAGCTACCAGCCATTAGCCCAAAATGCCATTATGACTTGTTTGGGTAGCTGAGTGTGAAGGTTTATACACTTCACAAATGAAGCTGACGGCATTTCGGGCTCTCACGCGTAACTTTGTACTCACGTCACAGAAAAGATATATGACGACAACAAACTCAGCTGTCACTGAGGTTAAGCAGCCGCTTGCCTTGAGTTGGATTAACGTAGCATTTTTCGGGACATTTCATGCCTTGGCAATGCTTGCACCTTGGTGTTTTTCTTGGTCGGCGTTGGGAGTCACGATCTTCCTCCACTGGTTATTAGGTAGTATTGGGATTTGTTTGGGATATCACCGACTTTTGAGTCATCGCAGTTTACAACTACCGAAGTGGTTGGAATATGTGATCGCGACTTTGGGTGCAATGGCTTTGCAAGGAGGACCGATCTTTTGGGTAGCGACACATCGGCTGCATCACGCCCATACAGAGGACGAAGACAAAGATCCCTACTCTGCAAGGCGTGGTTTTTGGTGGAGTCATATGATGTGGATTTTTTATCCACGTGAGGAGTTTTTTAACTACGAATTTTACCAAAGATATGCCCCCGATCTGGCGCGGGACACATTTTATCGTTGGTTAGATCGCTACTTCTTGCTGCTGCAAATACCCCTTGGCATTCTGTTGTTTGCTTTAGGCGGATGGTCTAGTGTGGTATATGGCGTCTTTGTTAGGTCAGTAGTGCTTTGGCATACCACTTGGCTGATTAATTCTGCGAGTCACATACGCGGTTACCGTTCTTTTCAGGTAGATGACAACTCTTGCAATCTTTGGTGGGCAGCAATTCTCACTTATGGCGAAGGTTGGCACAACAATCACCATGCTTACCCCAATGTCGCCAAAGCTGGATTACATTGGTGGGAAGTCGATATGACTTGGTGGTCAATTAAAATTTTGCAGAACCTTGGTTTAGCGAAGAAAGTTGTCATGTTCCCTACGTTAAAGTAGGCAATAAATTTTATATCATGTCCGGATAAGTAATCAGGCAGACATGATATGGAAGTCCCATGTGATTTTTAAAATTCGAGCTTAGGGTGGGCAAGCAGGTGAAACGGGCGAAAATACTACTCGATAAGGACGTGAAGACCGATCCAGCAACTTGCTCATCTATTTTTAGAATAACTATATAAAGAATAAAACTGAGTGTTGTTCTCTGGTTCGTTCCTTCATAAAGACTATGCAGCCAACTAACCCTAACCAATTTACAGAAAAAGCCTGGGAGGCGATCGCGCATACTCCTGATATTGTTAAACAATACCAACAACAGCAGATTGAAAGCGAACACCTGATGAAAGCGCTGCTAGAACTTGAAGGACTAGCCAGCAGTACTTTCACTAAAGCAGGTGTGAATGTCCAAAAACTGCGTGATCGCACCGAACAGTTTATCCAAAGTCAGCCAAAAGTATCTGGGAGCAGCAGTTCTGTTTACTTAGGACGGAGTTTGGATACACTGATAGATAGAGCCGAAGGGTATCGCAAAGAATTTCAAGACGAATACATCTCAATTGAACATTTATTGCTTGCTTATGCCAAAGACGACCGCTTTGGTAAAGATGTATTCCAAGAGTTTGGATTAAATGAAGCAAAACTAAAGAATATTATTAAACAAATTCGTGGGAGCCAGAAAGTGACCGATCAAAATCCAGAAGGCAAATACGAAGCACTGGAAAAATACGGGCGCGATCTCACAGAAGCTGCTCGTCAAGGTAAACTCGATCCAGTGATTGGGCGTGATGATGAGATTCGCCGCACCGTCCAAATTCTCTCGCGCCGGACTAAGAATAACCCGGTACTTATCGGTGAACCTGGTGTAGGTAAGACTGCGATCGTCGAAGGATTGGCACAGCGTATCGTTGAGGGTGACGTACCTCAGTCTTTAAAAGATCGCAAGCTGATCGCTTTAGATATGGGGGCCTTGATTGCAGGAGCGAAATTCCGGGGTGAGTTTGAAGAACGTCTCAAAGCAGTCTTAAAAGAAGTTACTGAGTCTGGTGGCAATATCATCCTTTTTATTGATGAAATTCACACCGTTGTTGGTGCTGGTGCTACCCAAGGTGCGATGGATGCCAGTAACCTCCTAAAACCAATGCTGGCAAGAGGTGAATTGCGCTGTATTGGTGCCACAACCCTAGACGAATACCGCAAATACATTGAAAAAGATGCGGCTTTGGAAAGACGCTTCCAACAGGTTTATGTTGATCAACCCAGTGTGGAAGATACGATTTCCATTTTGCGCGGGTTGAAAGAACGGTACGAAGTTCACCATGGGGTGAGAATTTCCGATAGTTCTTTGGTTGCTGCCGCCACATTGTCCAGTCGCTATATTAGCGATCGCTTCTTACCAGATAAAGCCATTGACTTAGTCGATGAAGCTGCCGCCCGACTGAAAATGGAGATAACCTCCAAGCCAGAAGAATTAGACGAAATAGATCGCAAGATTCTACAGTTGGAAATGGAGAAGCTATCGCTGCAAAAAGAAAGCGATCTTGCCTCTAGAGAGCGTCTGGAAAGAATCGAAAAAGAACTTGCCGATTTTAAAGAAGAACAACGGGCATTGAGTACTCAATGGCAGTCGGAAAAAGACGTTATCAATAAGATTCAGTCGATTAAAGAAGAAATTGATCGCGTCAATGTTGAGATTCAGCAAGCAGAACGCGACTACGATCTCAACCGCGCTGCTGAGTTGAAATACGGTAAGTTAACCGATCTGCACCGCAAATTGGAAGCAGCAGAAACTGAATTGGCACAAACGCAAACCAGTGGAAAATCACTGTTGCGGGAAGAAGTCACAGAAGGTGACATTGCAGAAGTCATTTCTAAGTGGACGGGGATACCCATCAGCAAGTTGGTGGAATCAGAAAAAGAAAAACTACTGCATTTAGAAGATGAACTGCACCACCGTGTGGTGGGACAAGATGAAGCAGTCACAGCCGTTGCTGATGCGATTCAGCGTTCTCGTGCCGGACTTGCCGATCCCAATCGTCCGATCGCTAGCTTTATTTTCCTAGGGCCTACAGGTGTTGGTAAAACCGAACTGGCGAAAGCTTTGGCGGCGTATATGTTTGACACCGAAGATGCGTTGGTACGGATTGATATGTCCGAGTATATGGAGAAACACGCAGTCTCTCGGTTGATTGGTGCCCCTCCAGGCTACGTGGGTTATGAAGAAGGCGGACAACTGACTGAAGCCATTCGTCGCCGTCCCTACGCAGTGATTTTGTTCGACGAAATTGAAAAAGCACACCCGGATGTTTTTAACATCTTTTTGCAAATTCTTGATGATGGGCGTGTGACTGATGCTCAAGGTCGTACAGTAGACTTTAAAAATGCTGTGATTATTATGACCAGTAACATCGGTTCGCAGTACATCCTGGATGTGTCTGGCGATGACTCGCGCTATGACGAAATGCGCCACCGGGTGATGGAGGCAATGCGTAGTAGCTTCCGTCCGGAATTCCTCAACCGCATTGATGAGATCATCATCTTCCACGCTTTACACAAAGGCGAATTGCGCCAGATCGTTCAGTTCCAAGTTGAGAGACTGCGGAAAAGATTGAGCGATCGCAAGATGTCTCTCAAGCTTTCCGATGCTGCTCTTGACTTTTTGTCTGAAGTAGGTTACGATCCAGTATTTGGAGCGCGACCATTGAAGCGAGCGATTCAACGCGAGTTAGAAACTCAAATTGCCAAATCTCTATTGCGCGGCGAATTTAACGATGGCGACACTATTTTTGTAGATGTGCAGAATGAGCGTCTTTCCTTTACGCGCTTACCCGCTGAGTTGGTAACGACTTAATCAAGAAACCGGGTTTCTGGCAGAAACTCAGTTTATGTTTATTGCTCGACAGATCTAGATTGCCTTTCATTCTTGGCTACTGAGGAATTGCAGCTTCAAAAATCTGTTTCTTAATCTTACTCCCTTCCTAGTGTAAGATTATCTATCTTCTTAACTTCTTTCTTGGCGCTCTTGGCGTCTTGGCGGTTCATTACAGCAGTTTTCACCTAATTGAACCACACTGTTGATAAGGGCGAACAACCCTTCGGGTTCGCAGTCCCCTAGGTCGGGCTAACCCTCCTGCTTTCTCTGTCTCACCGTTCGCCCCTACGACTGTGGTCTATTTACCTGAAAGTACGTAACATAACTCTCCTGCCTTCAACCCTTCATACAGTTCACTGTCTGCAAGTCGTTCTACATAAGTAGGCGCACCAACTGGCAGACTGCCCCCGACTTGATACTGATAAGGTAGGTGACTCATTCGGTGGATCTATTTTCGCGAGAATACACTCAACTACTTACTATAATTGCTGCTTTCCTGATTTTTGCCAAAATTTTTGTTTCTCTCAAGCGCCTTCGCTACATTTATTACTTTCAAACACTACTTAATACTGAATTACAGTGGTAACAATTCCCAATTAGGAGCGAAGACAGCGCAACCACAAGCCACAATGCTAGGAATTTATAATAAATTGTACTTAGAGCATTTTTGATAGAGTACTGAGTAGCACTCCTTGTTCACCAGATCTAACTACATAATTTTATTAAATTATACATTTTTTAAAGTAAGCATTTATAGGAAAATACTGATGTAATCTTGAGATCAATCACAAATATCGTTGGAGCATGGCACTACTTTACCGAGCAATGATAGAGGAAAATGGCTTCCCTAAGGTTGGGCGATCGCCTCGAATGTTAGGAGTAAGATTAAGTATAGATATAGATGTGGAACAAATACCGAAAGATTGGTTAGATGAGCAAGGCAGTCTGCGTCCATCAGTAGAGCAGAGTCATTCGCCTACTATAGTTGAAGTAGCCATAAGAAATAATAAAGGAATGTCTACATCTTTATCAATCGCGGCACTTCCTGCTTTCCGTAAACCATCAGAATTTGGTGGTACAGGGAAAGATCCATTATGGCAGATTGATGATTGTCAGATACTGGGGGATATTGAGGCAGTGCAAGATAGTCCAACTCACGTTAGTATTATGCCAAGACAAACCATGCTGTTAGAAAAGTATGAGACTGCCATTGCCAACACACGAAATGATTGGGAGAAAGTGCTTTAAAGGATAAAATATTAAATAAAGAAATATTAATTATGGCATGGATTTTTAGTTTATCGGCTGAATGTGGCTCTTGTCAGTCAGATGCAGAGCGATTTGCGAAACAGTTTAACCAAATTCATTGGCAACTTCCTAATGGAGTAGAGTCAAAATGTAACACAGGAGTTTTTCAAGACAGTGAAGATAACTGGTGGACTAGAGTTTGTCCGAGTGGCATCAGTCAAGTTGGCATTACCACTCCTGAAGATGCCTACCAAATGACGGAAATTGGTATACTTTTATATCAACATTTACAGTATGCTCCTGCATTTCGTTATGCTTTAGTAGGTCTGGAAGTTGATGAATTTAGAACATACAGCGAACTGATATCAGAAAATAATCATGCTAATCTGAATTTTTCTGGGCTGGTGTTGAATGAAACATTATGGCAAAAGATGAATCATCCTGTTGGTTTCAGGGTTTTTGCTCCTGGCTACTTCTGGAAACCATATGAGGGAGAAGTTTATAAACCTTTACTGGTATCTTCCGATTTAAAAGAAAAACTCAACGAATTGTTCGCTATCCAAGCTTAAAGTCCCAGGCGCTTGCCAAAATACTGACGATACAATTCACACGAAGGGATCACATCATTGCCCTGAAATCTTATCAACCCCATGCTGCGTAATTTAAACGCTAAACCAGTTTCTATCTGCACAGGTTGAGGATCTGCAATTACTTTTTTGAAGGCTGCAACTAAATTTACATCTTTTTGCAAGTTTGATAAGTAGCGGCGCAGGTAGTCACTGTAAATTCCCTCTTCCGTAGGTGCGGTTTGTAACAACTGCGTCAAACTCATTTTACCACGAGCAATTTCGTAAAGCGCTCGTTGTATCAGATAGGGATTTCCTCCTACCATTACCATAAGTTGCTGTATCTGTGGCTCTGTCCAATTTAACTGATATCGTTGTACCAAGTTCTGTACTTGTGACTGATTTAATTCTGGTAATTCGATTGGCAATCCTACATTAAATGGTGACTGATTTATATTCAGGGGGATGTCAACTTCTTTGGAATGTACAATTACTAATCTCATTTTTTTCCAAATTTCGTTATTGCTTGACTTATCATTCCAAACTCTTAGCAATGTCAGAAAGTCAGCTGCAACTTTAGGATATTGAAAAACTTGGTCGATGTCATCCAAACCCAAAACAATTGGACTATTATAGCGGTTCTCGATTAAATCACATACAATAACCGCAGTGTCTGAACCAACCAA
>CALMVQ010000005.1 GCA_937873135.1 uncultured Scytonema sp.
TTCCTAGGACAATTATTTCACGAAATGTATAAATATTTTTGTGTAAGTACTTACTCCCCATTCCCTATTAAAGAATTGCGTACATTTGTACCATTATTAGGTTAAAATGAGCAATAAACAAAAGATATGGCGAGAGGACTCGAGCGAATTGAGCGAGACATAGTAGCGCTGGAAGAGGCGATAAGAGCGATCGCACAGGAAATCCAAGGCGCTTATGCTAGTTATTTAACGACTTTGGGGCAAGCTGTGCGACAGCAGTTAATTTTGGCTAGCTATCACCTGTGTACCCAAGGGTATCCGGAAAACTTCCTCAGTTTATCTTTGAATAGGCGACAGCAATTGCAACAAGGATTGCGCAAAATAGGTAAACAAGGAGCAGAGCAGTTGCTAGCTCAGATAAAAAGTAAAGAGGAGGGAGTAAAAGAACAGGAGAGCTTCGTTGCTTCGGTTCCCGGAGTGGATTCACATGCAATGGAGACATCTGTTACAGTTCCTCCACTTATGGTAACAACTGCGAACCTTGAAGAAAATCAAAGCAATCCCCAGCAACTAGTAGAACCATCTTTTTCAGAAGTCTCTCCAACAGCAATGGTTCCTCCTAGCGAGGACTTCTCTGCTCCTGTAGCAATGGTTCCTCCTCCTGACTTTCCTTCTACAGAAAATTTTCTTTCCGAAGAGTCCGTACTGGAAACAATCAGCGACAAAGAGAAGGGTTTGGGAAATGCGGAGAACCATTCGCATGGCTTTAGCCGTGCTGGCTTCAAAATCCCAAATCCCAAACCTCTTGATACCTCTAACCCTATTGAAGTCGCAAAATGGCAACGTCATTTAGAAATGACGACGCAACAAACATTGAAAACAGTTTCCAGTCAGGCTAATTCTCTATTACAAAACGCAGGAATATTACCCAAAACATTACCAGAATCAATTTTAGAAGCAGCTACAGCTGTATCAGAAGCATCTGCCGAGATCGTGCCTGGACCCCCGAATCTATTAAACTTAGTTATTGAAATTGAAACAGGGCAGCAAGACTCCATTCCCACGCGGATAGTAGCTATTAACCTCCGACTTGGCGAGATTGAATTTGCCGATTCAGTACTTTCATCCAAACGCAAGCAAATTCGCCAGATCTTAGTTCAGCTGAACAAGCTCGGACTAGAGTATCAAAAAAGACAGCAGGAAAAGTCAATTGCTCAAGCTGAAGCCGCATGGCGTGCTAGTTGGTTTGATGATTAGTCAATTGTCCTTTGTTCATGTTAAAAACTATTTACAAATGGACAATGCCCAATGACTAATGACAAACCAGATTGGTTACGATTGCAGAAAGCTTTGGCAGTAGAGGCAGAACAAGGCTTTACAGATTTGGTAGGCAAACAACACCGCTTCAGTGAGTTTCTTACCTTGACTTTAGGCAAATTCCCCACTACTTTGCCAAGCGTTGAACGCCGTCGGTGGCAAGAATTGGCGGCTCAATATGCTAGCTATCAAAATCTGGAGTTGGAAGACAGACAACATTTAATAGCCCAAACTCGTTCTTATTTGCACCAACTACAACAAGCAACTGAGAAAGTAGAAGAAGAGGGGGAGAGGGGGGAAGTGGCAGAAGCAGGCAGGATTTCTTACTCCCCCACTGTCAAAAAATCTCCGGTTGTAACTGAGATAAGTCGCACACTTGCTCCTAAATTAGAGCAAAAACTCAGTGATTTACCAGAAATAGGACTGAGAAAAGCCAGTAATTTACTACGGCTTGGTTTGTCTACAGTTCGCGATCTGCTTTTTTACTATCCCCGCGATCACATTGACTATGCTCGTCAGGTAACTATTCGTGAGTTAGAAGGTGGTGAGACGGTGACGATTGTGGCAAAGGTAAAGAGTTGTAAATGCTACACAAGTCCCCGCAACCAGAAACTCACAATTTTAGAAGTGCAGTTGCGGGATAATACCGCCCAAATCAAAATTAGTCGATTTTTTGCAGGTACCCGCTTTAGCAGTCGCGCTTGGCAAGAAACTTTAAAGCGCCGTTACCCAGTGGGGAGTATTGTCGCGGCGTGCGGTTTGGTGAAAGAAAGTAAATACGGTTTGACACTTGAAGATCCAGAATTGGAAGTTTTGGCAAATCCAGGAGATACAATTGAGTCGCTAACTATTGGGAGGATAGTGCCAATTTATACTTTAAGTGAGGGAATTGGGGCAGATTTGGTGCGACAGGCAGTTATAGCCGCCTTGCCTTGTGCAGTTCACCTCAAAGACCCATTACCTAGTGGTTTGAGAAGCAAGTATAATTTGGTGGAGTTGAAGGATGCGATCGCAAACATCCACTTCCCTGTAGATACCGAAACCCTTCAAGTCGCCCGTCGCCGTCTTGTGTTCGATGAATTTTTCTACCTACAACTCGGATTACTCCAACGTCAGCATCAAGCACGGCAAGCTCAAACAAAAGCTATTCTTGTCCCTAGAGGTCAACTGGTAGAAAAATTCTACGAAATTCTGCCGTTTCAACTAACTGGCGCACAAGCAAGAGTTGTCAATGAAATCCTCAACGATTTGCAAAAAACCGTACCCATGAATCGTCTTGTGCAAGGGGATGTCGGTTCTGGGAAAACAGTTGTCGCAGTGATTGCTATCCTGGCTGCTGTTCAATCTGGTTACCAAGCAGCACTGATGGCTCCCACAGAAGTACTAGCAGAACAGCATTACCGTAAGTTGGTAAGCTGGTTTAATCTGTTGCATATCCCAGTAGAATTATTGACAGGTTCTACTAAGGTGGTAAAACGGCGACAAATACACGCGCAGTTAGAAACAGGTGAATTGCCTCTTTTAGTTGGGACTCATGCCTTGATACAAAACCCTGTCAACTTCCAGCGACTGGGTTTGGTTGTGATTGACGAGCAACACCGTTTTGGGGTAGAGCAACGGGCGCGTTTGCAGCAAAAAGGCGAGCAACCCCATGTATTAACAATGACAGCGACTCCGATTCCCCGAACGTTGGCGCTGACAGTACATGGGGATTTGGATGTGAGTCAAATTGATGAGTTACCACCAGGACGGCAAAAGATTCAGACAACAGTGCTTTCCGGTCAGCAACGCACCCATGCCTACGACCTCATCAGTCGGGAAATTGCTCAAGGACGACAGGCATATGTGGTTTTGCCGTTGGTGGAGGAATCAGAAAAGCTGGATTTGCGATCCGCTGTTGAGGAGTATAAAAAGTTAGAGGAAACCATTTTCTGTGAGTTTCAAGTCGGACTGCTTCATGGTCGCATGAGTTCCGCTGAGAAGGACGAAGCGATTAGTAAGTTTCGCGATCGCCAAACTCAAATCCTCGTCTCCACCACCGTTGTTGAGGTAGGTGTAGACGTGCCTAATGCAACAGTAATGCTCGTAGAAAATGCTGAGCGTTTCGGCTTATCTCAGTTGCATCAACTCCGGGGGCGTGTCGGTCGTGGTGCTGCACAGTCCTACTGTCTATTGATGAGCAGTTCCAGAAGCCCTGACGCTCAACAACGGTTGAAGGTGCTAGAACAATCGCAGGATGGCTTTTTTATCTCAGAAATGGATATGCGTTTTCGCGGTCCCGGCCAAGTACTGGGAAAACGGCAATCAGGAGTGCCAGATTTTACACTAGCAAGTTTAGTAGATGACGAGGAAGTGTTAATTTTGGCACGCCAAGCAGCGGAAAAGGTGATAGAGATAGATGCAACGTTGGAACGCTGGTATTTGATGAAGGAAGAATTGAAGTATCGGTATGAACGGTTAATGGGTGGGGCGATTTTGACTTGATGGAGGGCGTAGGCGCAGCCCGCCGTAGGCATCGCTTGTCTCACTTACATCTTGCACCATTCTCATATTTTTCTTGCAATTAATACAGAACAAAAAACTGTACCTCGCAGTTTGGTTTTTGATTTGTACGGTATTGCTAGTGAATCAGTTATAGATCCTGCAGCTGTAAGAGCAAGAGATATTGCAACATATCTAAATGAGTTCCCTGAACCTCAAGTACCTAAACATTTTGAAATGATTATAAAATCTGGTCTTCGACAGGTCATAAAAGAGTATTTATTGGATACTTCTGATTTATACTTATTTGACCCAGATCACGCGATTCTGGCGTATCCGCTTAGAGCAATTCAAATTGCCTATAAGAAATTATTGGCTTTAAAAAGTCATGTACTTAAAAGTGATGAAATTAGTTACTTATGTCAATTGTTTAGCGATATGAATGGACGACCGTTACCTGAGATCCACAAATTGCTTACTCCCGAACCGCCAGAAGAATACTTAATTCAATTAGCTGCCAAGACGCCAAGAACGCCAAGAAAATCAAAAAGAAAATAGGTAATCTTACGCCGGGAAAGGAGTAGGAATTCTGAAGTAGTGAATTCCGCCAAGTTTTTCCACAAGATAGCCAGTGACATATTCCTTCGCCTCTTTTTTGTCGTTGTGAGGAGTGAGAGCAGCCATTCCCCTCACAGTCCTAATTTTTGAAAAATGTATGTTAGAGTTACCAGCAAAGCTGCTTTTACTATCTTAATTTTTGGAAAATTTTGGGTAGTAACTTGATCGCCCCCCAAAAATCCCGCATGAACATAGCTGCCATAAAAGCGTTTCGATGATGGCGAAGATGCCTCTAACCATTATCAACCCACGAGTTTTTGGAGAGTGTCACCCTACCCAGTTTTTGGGTTGAACTTAAGCCACTATTGGGGTGGATTTGAAGCTAGTTTTGTGACTGACTCGACCGATAAATCAACAGCCAAAGCCACTTCGGAGATGCTGTAGCCCATGCCCAAAAGACGCTCAGCTGCTTTTAACTTGGTTTGACGCTCCAAATCTTGGTAAATTCGTGTTTCTTCAATATTCAGTCCTAACATGGCTTCAACTTCCTCTCTACTCAACGAAGAAAATTTGTAAACGGCGATGGTCGTGATTACTTCTATGATTTCGTTTTTTGCCAGTGTACCTGTTTCTTCTAATTCTACTCGCTCAATTAATAGACGAGCCTGCTCCGCCATCACGGAATCCGGCGCTAGAGTCAGCTGCATTAAATTAATGCCTATTGGCTGCTGGCGATCTTCGCCCAACTCATCTAAATAAATTCGTTTCACTTGGTCGCTGTTAAGAAATATTCGATGAGTTCTTGTATCGCTCGGCTCCAAACTACGTGATGGAAAAATTACTACACAAAACCAGTCGTCATACTGAGAACGATTTCGGTTCAAGTACATCATGGATTCAGTAAAGAACCGATGGTAGAGGGCTTCGTCTTTTTGGAATTGAACTTCAGCAAAAAAGACAATCCTTGGCGTTGCACTCTCTGGAGGTAAAAAGACCCCATCAATACGAAAAGCGGTTTCTTTGACTTCAACTGACTCAAATTGATATTTCTGCGCTTGTTCAGGAGGGTCATCAACGAGCTCAAAAAGTAACCCAGGAAAGCGCTTGAATATTTGATAATAAATGGAGTCGCGTTTCACTACTTCATCCTTAAGGTGCGAGGTTTTCCACTTTTAGATAGTAAGTTATACTGACACCCCCATATATCGTACTCGGCACGGAGGACAACTTACTCCTGTTTCTTTTTAATCCCCAACGCCTTCTCAATCCATTGCAGTTTCACAGTAGCATAACCTGATTGCTCGGTTTTAAGCCGCGTGTAATAGCTACTTTCAAGGCTCTCGCCTTACGTACCAAACCATGTCGGTAGACCTGCATAAGTTCATCCAGTTGTCTAACTTCTACTTGATTCAGCTGAGCCTCTTGGTTACGTGCTAACAGGTCACTAAAAACCTCTTGCTGTTGAGATGCCATCTGCAGATCGCACAAAGCTAACACCTGCTCATCGGGTAGTGACTCAACTGGTAGATCCGCAATAGCGTGGTCAATCCACTCTATCAGCACATCTTCAAGTTGCCGATGCGTGAAAGCAGCAATTTCCTTTGCTCTTTGTGCCAGCGTCTCAGGAAGTTCCAGAGTTATAATTTCTACCATTTGCTATTAGCTTTGTGCTTTACTCTGATTGTATCTATCATATTCGCATGAGTTTACGGGAAAGGGCGGTTAGACCTGCTAGTATCTAATTAAAATACTTCCTCCTCTATTCTCCCCAAGACATATGAGCATAACCGTGCAAAATCTTCTTAATTCTTTTGAAAATTTAAGTGAATCTGAAAAGCGGGAAATGGCATCAGAGATTCTCAAACGCACAGTAAGCTTTGATTTTCCAGCATTAAGTGACGAAGATTTGACTCTGAGTGCAGAAGAACTTTTTTTAGAACTCGATCAAAGAGAAGCATGTAGATGAGCAATCCTAATCGTGGCGAGGTATGGCTAGTTGATCTTGGCTATGTAGCGAAAGTCAGACCATGCCTTGTAGTCAGCATTCCTATAATAAAGGAGGATCGCGCCTTAGTCACTCTGATTGCCCATACAACAAGTCCACGAGGATCAAGGTTTGAGGTAGGTATAGAAGTTCATTTCTTACGGGCTGGTGTTTTTGACGTGCAAAACATTGTAACAGTGCCTCTGGCAAAACTAATCAGAAAGTTAGGAGGTCTGACAAAAGAGCAACTCTCTGCTGTAGAAGACTTAATAAGTCTATGGCTTGGACTTCAACAGAGCGATCAAGAAATAGATCTGTAAGTTCTTGTATCTATGATATTCCCATCAGTGTAGGGTAAAGAGCGATCGCCTGCTCTGTTGTAACAGTTGAAAATCCATCTAAAAAATTATTCATAAACTCTGCTGCTCTCAGATAATCTAAAAGAGTCTGCACGGGAACCTCATCCCAGTAAAACTAGAGTGCCACCCATCACTTCTGGAGAAATGCTAAATAATGGGGTAATTTTTAACCATTGGTGTTTAGACTCCATCTTCCCTACTCATATTAAGTTTTATATTTGAATTTTATTGCTTCTTTTGATATTATTAATTATACCTGCCTAGTAGGCGCTCAATATCCTTCTTTAAGTCTAGGTTATATGAGTTCCAAAGTGTATCTTGAGAGTTATCAAATGCTCCATAAATCTCAACAGAATTCCGCAAGTCATTGACAAAATGAAAAACCTCATCTGGATTTCTCACTTCCGTTGCGATTTTACGGTATAAAGCCTTTTCGGTCACTTGACCATATTTTGATAACCAGTAGTAGCGGATGAACTTTGTCAACTCAAATCTATCTGCTAAAAGATTGATTTCTCCCCATTTCCCTTGAACCTCTTTTATTTTGTCGCCTGCTCTTGAAAATAAGTAGTTTTTGAGGAGATCCGCAATAGATAATTCTAAGCCTCTATCATTCAAAGTCTCAAAAATTAGGTAAGAGTTCGCTTCATCTGCTACGGATATTAAAATTGATACTAGTTTATCTCGGATACACTCTTCAAGTTCAATTAAAACTACTACAGGATCTCCTCCCTTTTGCATTCGCTCCTCAACTCGCTGGTAGAGTAATAAATATGCATCAAGTATCAATTTGCTTGATTTATCAATGTTCTTCTTTTTAGAGAGATCGCGTAAGACAGTTATTTTGTGGGATTCAACAATATTTTCTTGATAAAACTGATTATTTCTTTCGTTGAGAACTAGCTTCGATTCTGTCTTCCGAGTCCGCAGATTTAATGAGCCTAAATACTTCTGTGAAATCGTCTGAGCTAACTGTTCATCTCCTTTTTCCTTAGCTAGATCCCTGAGTACACACATCAATATTGACATCGTTGTCACCCGCTGTTGTCCATCTATCAACATCAGCTCGGGCTTTTTGGAGTTGTTTACAACAACTGCGCCAATAAAGTGTTCGCTACGGTTCTCATCCAGCGTCTCGCTAAGATCATCCCAAAGCTGATCGACTTCTGCTTCTGTCCATGAGTAATCTCTTTGGAAGCTTGGTACTGTGTAGGAGTTGTTACCTGTAAGTAATTCACCAAAGCTCATTAATCGGCTATCAATACTGGAGGAAGACATTTAAAAATCCTGTAATTTAATCAACTATACATGCTAGCTAAGTATGTGATAAAAAACATCTATTAATTAAAATCATTAAATGTATATACTTATTTTCTGGAAAATTCATATAGGAATCCTGTTTGATTTCTGAACAGGATTTAAGATGGAAGCCTTATAAAATAGGCTTTTTAGTCTCAGTATGTTTTCAAGAATCAAATCGGAGTCCTATATTGAGATACTATAACTTTAAAAATTTTTCAATTACACCTTTGGCAAGATCATAGTAGCTTGCGTATGTTCCATGACATTAGTCATACTGGAGGCTGACTTTAGTCTAACCAGACTTGTTACCTTTGTCACTAGTACGTAGGCGCTTCAGTTTTTACGATAAGGTGTGCGTCATTTCAACGCAAAATAATTGGCTAAATGTGGAGCTTATATGGGCAAGAAGGCAAACTCCTTGTTTGGCACTCCATCTATCCGCAGTACATCCGTGCGATTATAGTCCACCTTGTCAGGAACTGCTTCTTACAATCATGTCAGCCCGAAAACCTCAACGACTTCAAATTTGTGAACCTTTGCAAGGTCTCCAAATCCTGGTTAAACTCAGTACTACTCCCGTATTGCGGACATTACTAGCTATCTTTACCCGTCATCAGCTAGCGATCGTCGGGATTATGTTTGTTGTGACGCTGATCTTTGCTAAACGGGAAAATGCCCCTTGGGTTACGGTGCGGCAAGAGGTGGCGATTGAATTCTTTTCGACTGTATCCCAGTCTCTGGCTGCTATGTTGGGGGTTTTAATTGTTTTACTGACGTTTTATACTCAGTTGATCGCTCAAAGGCGGACTGACGACTACCGTGAACTTCAAGCCCAGATTCACCAACTGATTCGTTTTACCCAGGAGCTTACTCCAGAACTCAGTGACTTTAATCACATTTTGGTAGAAGTGATCGATTATTTGGTTCCCTTGCATTTGAAAGATTTACCTATCAGGGCTTACACACCCCAGGTGCTTCCCTTAGACAAGCTGATTGCGGATTTGAAAAATCAATGGGTTGAGGAGAAGCAACAACTCTCTTTAGCTGCTCATCTGAACCTGCAACAAATTTCGCTGACACTGAGTAACATTGAAGAAATTCTTGAGGGATTTTCCACGCTCTACAATCGTATCCTGGAGATCGGTCGTTTTATTCTCGCGATCGCTAAATTATCTTTACTCTTGGGAATTTCGCTACTGTTTTTACTGTTGTTTGGAATTGTCGATCTGCAAAGCAAATTTCCTGACCTCAGTCTACCTGTCATTGTTGCCCTGGCAATATGTGTCCTCATTGTCCTCGTGGAGCTAGTCCTCGATACCTGGCTCCTTTACAAAAACCTTCATGGACCGTGGAGTCACTTAGTTAGCCACTGGTACTGTAATTGACACTCTCCGTCCTAAAGGGGCGGAGATTCTTAAGACATTGCTGCCTTAATATCCTGATTACTCAGGTTCCCTGGCTCAACACGTTTGCCCTTTGGGCGTGCTGATATCTCCTTACAGTTTTTTGGGCGTCTACTTTCCCCGAGTCCGGGGGTAGGTTTTTAAATCTTGTACTGATGTATTCATTCTATCACAAATTGCATTATTCACGTTGATGATTCACCAAAATTTTCATGACTGAGGCGTAAACACCGCGCATCCGTTTTCATGTAAAGCTCGATCCGGGTGTAAGCTTCCCCCGCCAGACTTTACCCCTGTCCTAAAGAACAGGGTTTTCAATGAGCATTTTTATAAGCAGCAAGATATGCTCAAGTCAAAATTTTTCTTCTCGTTGGTTATGTTCTGGTTGTTGCATGAGAGATGAAACTGAGAGTAGAGACGCGATGCCAGATTTGGTTGAGGTGGGCACTGCATTCCTCGTATTCTCATCTAATACCAATTTCAAAAATGTTTGCAACACATGAATCAATCGTCAGAGCAAACAACTTTCCTCGCCCCTATATAGGCATATGTTGCATTCTTTGGAAAACTGGTAGTAATTTTTTACTATTGAATCAAGTACCCACCCTACGTTTATTGAGAAGCGATCGCCCATGAGTGTGGAAACCACTAATGAGGCGATCGCACTGCCAATACTTAAGAGAACTCTATAGTCTCAACAAATTCTAGAATTTTCTGCTTAATATCCTCTGCTTCAAGTTTGGTTGAACCGGGAGTTTTGCCTTTAGGAAAGCTGTGCTGGCTGCTGACTATGTAGAAGAATTTGCCTTCGCTAAAAGCCATCAGACCCCGATATGCATTTAACTTAGTGGCAGTGCCATTGTTTGCGATCTTGGAAATCGTTGAACCTTCAGGCATATTCACTAAGGCAAAGTAAGCTCCGTCCATTGCATCTGCCAAATATTCTGTATAATTCACAGATGTTTTTGGTAAATCTGGTGCAATTGCTTCAGGGACATACTTGTCTAATAAAAGTGATTTAAGATATTGTTCCTGTCCAACAGAAGACATTTCCTCCTCCTGCTCCGTCCGGATACGGTAATAGTCGATTCTCAGCATTGTACCGAGGTCATCGGAAAAACTTACCAACCCTTCTTGACTTTGAACTCTACCACCCTCCTCGGTATACACTGGTGTTGGAAGTGTAAAGTTTTTCAAAGGCGATTCATACACTGCGAGGCTATCGTCTTCCCCCAGTGATCCTTCACCTTCACCGTCATCTTCATCGTATTCTTCTTCTGCTTCTTCAAAGGCAGTGATGACTTCTTCTATAACTTCCTTCGCTTCTTCTTCATCAATTTCTAAAGCTTCCTGAAGTTTTTTGAGCAAAGCCATTTTCCCTTTAGGGATTTGTAGTTCTTCTTCATCTACAAGTACACTGACTCCAGCAGCAAAAGCATCGAGCAAGAGTTCATCTGAAAGGGCTTCACGAGCTGCATTGAAAAGCACTCCCACGGTCTTCTCCTCAGCCATGACAACCAGTTTGTCAAGCATTTCCAACAAATCGTCATCTGAGTATTCTTCAAAAATGTCGAATCCCCAGAGTACATCAGTTAAAAGATCTATATCCACATCCTCTAACGAAGAATCAGCCGCAGCAGTCACGATCGCGATCGCCGCCACTGCTTCTTTTGGATTGAGAGATTCTTCTGCTGTCTTCTTCGAGTTAAAAATCTTATCGTATTTTGCCATAATTGCTGTCTCCCTAAACAGACTTCTGTCAATGGGTAGTTTAGCAATGCTAGTCCAAGATCTAAAATCTTTTATACTAAAATCCCAAGAAACTATAAATTAAATTTTGGTTAAGTGTGATATACCCGACATATAGGAAGCGTAAACGCACACCAAATCAAACAAGTATAATATCTACCATAGAGGACAATACTGATGGTCACAGTAGCTAAAAACACTTCTGTATTTCAACCACCCAAAGAGCCATCGCTCATCCTCTGGTTTGATGAGGTAGGCATCACCGATATCCCCCTAGTCGGTGGTAAGAATGCTTCATTAGGGGAAATGATCGCACAACTCACACACAAAGGCGTTAACGTTCCCACCGGCTTTGCCACCACAGCTTATGCATACCGCTATTTTATCTCTTCGGCTTCTTTAGAAGAACAGCTACGCGAACTCTTTTCAGACTTGGATGTGGAAAATGTCAAAAATTTACAAGAACGCGGGAAGAAAGCACGTTCGCTACTGCTGCATACACCATTTCCAATCGAATTACAGGATGCGATCGCCACAGCATACAAAACTCTATGTGATCGGTACAACCCTGATACAGACGTAGCAGTACGATCAAGTGCCACTGCTGAAGATCTTCCCGATGCTAGTTTTGCCGGACAGCAAGAAACTTACCTCAACGTCACTGGTGTCCCTGGAATTCTATCAGCCTGTCATCGCTGCTTTGCCTCCCTATTTACTGATCGCGCTATTTCTTACCGCCAAACTAAGGGATTTGACCACTTTAGCGTTGCCCTTGCCGTAGGCGTCCAAAAAATGGTACGTTCCGATCTAGCATCTTCTGGAGTCATGTTCTCTATTGATACAGAAACAGGCTTCCAAAATGCTGCACTCATAACAGCTGCTTACGGCTTGGGAGAAAACGTCGTTCAAGGATCTGTCAACCCCGATGAGTACTACGTCTTTAAACCGACATTAAAAGAAGGTTTTCACTCAATTATCGATAAAAGGTTGGGCAGTAAAGAACTCAAAATGGTTTATGACGACGGCTCAAAACATACCAAAAACGTGTCAGTTCCTACTAGTGAAAGAGGTAAATACGCCCTAACCGATGAAGAGATTCTACAGCTTGGGCGTTGGGCCTGTCTCATTGAAGACCATTATTCCCAAATTCACGGTACGCACACTCCAATGGATATCGAGTGGGCAAAAGACGGCATCAGCAACGAACTATTTGTCGTCCAAGCCCGTCCGGAAACAGTCCAGTCTCGAAAAGAACAGAATGTCTTAAGAACTTATCGCCTCCTGTGGGAAGAAGCTCTGAATCGGACAGACGCGGACGCGGATAGTCAAAATGTCCTCACTTCTGCCCACTGCCCACTCCCCCTGCTCACAGGACGTGCTGTCGGAGAAGCGATTAGTCAAGGCAAAGTACATCTGATTTTGGATGTCCACAAACTTGATCGGTTCAAAGCAGGGGAAGTTTTGGTGACAGATAGAACCGATCCCGATTGGGAACCAATCATGAAAAAAGCAAGTGCAATTATTACCAACACTGGGGGGCGCACATGCCATGCCGCAATCATTGCACGAGAATTGGGAGTGCCTGCAATTGTCGGATGCGGCAATGCCACAGAAATCTTGAAAGTCGGTCAAGAAATCACAGTTTCTTGTGCAGGAGGGGAAGAAGGACAAGTTTACGCGGGATTACTACCCTTTGAAGTTGAAGAAGTTCTTTTAGAAAACTTGCCTCGTACTCGTACCGAAATTTTAATGAATGTCGGCAATCCTCAAGAAGCATTTAGTTTATCTGCCATTCCCAATGATGGGGTGGGTTTAGCACGGACAGAGTTTATCATCGCCAACCATATTCAAACTCATCCGATGGCGTTGATTCACTTTGACAAGTTAGAAGATGAATTTGTGAAAGCCAAAATTGCCGAAATCACCGCCCTTTACGACGACAAATCTCAGTACTTTGTTGATAAGTTAGCTCATGGCATTGGTCGAATTGCGGCAGCATTCTATCCGAACCCAGTCATCGTCAGGACGTCAGATTTTAAAAGTAATGAATATGCCAACCTATTAGGTGGCAGACAATTTGAACCTCACGAAGAAAATCCCATGCTTGGATGGCGGGGGGCAGCACGTTATTATGACAAAGGGTACAGAGAAGCCTTTGCTCTAGAATGCCATGCCCTCAAGCGAGTGAGAGACGAGATTGGTTTGACAAACGTTATCCCGATGATTCCCTTCTGTCGCACTCCTGATGAAGGACGTCTGGTTATTGCAGAAATGGCAAGAAATGGTTTGCAGCAGGGGGTTAACGGCTTGCAAGTTTATGTGATGTGTGAGTTACCCAATAATGTGATTTTGGCTGAGGAGTTTGCATTTATTTTTGACGGGTTCTCGATTGGTTCCAACGATCTCACTCAGCTAACGCTAGGGATAGATCGGGATTCGGCCTTGGTGGCACGTTTGTTCGACGAGCGTAGTCAAGGTGTGAAGATGATGGTGAAAATGGCGATCGCTGCTGCGAAAAAGCACAATCGGAAAATTGGCATTTGTGGGCAAGCACCCAGCGATTACCCAGAATTTGCCCAGTTTTTAGTTGAACAAGGAATCGATTCCATTAGTCTGAACCCAGACTCGGTTTTAAAGACTATGCTAGAAATTGCTAAAGTAGAAAATAGTCCATAGTCTTTTGTCATTTGTTATTTGTCCAATGTCTTTTATCTAATACTAATGACCAATGACTAATGACCAATGAACAACGACTAATGACTAATGACTAAAAAGTGGTTTTGGATTGGCATCTCGGCAATTTTTTTACTGTCAATTTCCTTGCGATTTTGGGGACTGGCTCGGTTTAATGGTTTGGTATTTGATGAACTTTACTATGCTAAATTTGGCAATGATTACCTTACCCATACGCCGTTTTTTGATGGTCATCCACCACTTGGTAAACTGATTATTGCACTGGGAATTTGGATTAGTACTCACATTCCCTTTTCGCCAAATGAGGTAAATGGGCTGACAGGTAGGACACTAACTCCATTAAATTATCGTTGGATGAATGCCTTTTCCGGCTCATTTATTCCTTTGATCGTCGTAGGAATTGCCTATCAGTTAAGTTATCGCCGTAGCTTTGCTTTGCTTGCTGGTTTGTTCACAGCCTGTGACGGTATATTTCTCGTTGAGTCTCGATATGCCCTCATCAATCAATATATCGTCATTTTTGGTTTGCTAGGACAGTTGTTTTTATTATTGGCATTAGCAAACCAAAGAAAATTTCGCTTATACTTGATGCTTTCTGGTGTAGCTTTTGGTGCATCCATTGGAACTAAATGGAACGGCGTGTTTTATCTGATGGGGGCTTATTTAATTTGGATAATTGCTCTAGTAAAAAATAAATTTACTAGAGATATTACAGATAACGCATCTGCTACAAAATTTCCTGTTAAAAATTTACCACCGCTACACAACCTCACTCAACTTAATATTTTTCACATTATATTTTATTTAGGAATTATTCCGGCTGTCGTCTATAGCATCATTTGGATTCCACACCTGCAAATAGATACAAGATACGGATTTATAGAAGTACACAGGCAAATTTTGCTGTTTCATGAACGTCTTGGGGGAAATAGTCCCAAAGTCCATCCTTACTGTGCAGCATGGTATAAATGGCCTTTAATGACACGACCAATAGCGTATTTTTATGGAACGACACAAAGTTTAAAAGATCCGCTACCCACGGAGGGACCTCCTTTACCTCCGGCTGATGTCAAATTTATGTATGATGTCCATGCAATGGGTAATCCTTTTTTGTGGTGGTTCGGTGTCGCTGCCCTTTTGTTTTTGTTGGGAATGCTAGTGTGGCAATTCTTAATTCCCTTAGCCAGGAGAAAGAGTGTTTCTGTTGCTACAGCGTTTTCTACTGATATTTGGATTATTGTATATATCTTGGTGAATTATACTGCTAATTTACTCCCTTGGGTAGGGGTAAATCGTTGCATTTTTATCTACCACTACATGACTGGTGTGGTATTTGCGTTTTTAGCGATCGCCTGGCTTGTAGATCGGTGGCTGCATAGCTATCGTAGGGAACTCCGTGCGATCGGTGTCACCATTACCTTTCTCATTTTAGGCAGCTTAGTTTTCTGGATGCCTATTTATTTAGGTTTACCCCTCTCCTCTGATGGTTATAGACTGCGAATGTGGTTTAACTCTTGGATTTAGTGTGTTAACGCTACTCGTAACGCCCCAAAGCCTTTTAATAAAGGTACGTTACGGACTTTATCCTAACGCACCCTACAATACTTAACCTTGTTCAAAACTCAAACCGGATTCCTATATTCAGCTGTAGCATCAATGAGTTATCTTGTTCCTTATCCATACAATCCATCTTTTTCGCCAGAGATTCAAGGTGAGAATAACAGCACATGAAAAAAATTTTGTTCCTTTGCACGGGCAACTACTACCGCAGTCGCTTTGCCGAACAACTTTTTAATCACTTAGCTATTAAGCGAGGGTTAGACTGGGAAGCTAATTCACGTGCGTTGGCATTGGAAAAGGGTACAAAAAATGTTGGAGCAATATCTTGGCTAACTAAAATATTTGTTATGGTGTAAGTTAATGATTCCGGATTTTGACGAGAATGGCAATTTACCATCCGGGGTGCATTGGGCTGAGTGGGAGGAGTTTGAGAAACGATTTGGTAATAATTTGACCAGACAACTGATGATAGTTGGTTTGGAACTGGCAATGACGCAATTAAAATTAGCTGGTTGTCCGACAATTTTTATAGATGGCAGTTTTGTGAGTCACAAACAAAAACCAGGAGATTTTGATGCCTGCTGGGAAGACAATGGAGTTGATCTTAACAAATTGAAATTGATAGCTCCTACTTTATATAATTTTGCGCTACGACGTGCTGAACAAAAAATTAAGTATAAGGGTGAATTTTTTCCAGCTAATTATCCAGCAAACGATTCTGGTACAGCATACATAGATTTTTTTCAATTTGATACAAGAACGAATAAGCGGAAAGGAATTATTGCTATAGATTTACAAAGGTGGAAATTTTGATGATAAAAAACGAGCAGCAGTACCATACAACTAAAGAATGGTTGCAAAGATTTGAGCAGTCATTAGCGGAATTGGATAATAATGAAATCTTGAAGGCTGAACCTATTCGATGGCAGCTACATAGGGATTCATGCCAAAGTCAAGTTGATGAGTTAAGGGAAGAAATTGCTGAATATAAAAGACTAACTAGTTGTGATAAGAGCAAGCCTATTCAAATTAAGGTAGAATCTTTTAATAAGCTACCAAATGCTTTAATAAAAGCCAGGATAGCTGCTTCGTTGAGTCATAAAGAACTGGCTGATCTATTAGGAATTGAAGAACAAAGGGTGAAGGAGTATGAGGATAGCGATTATCAATGTGCTAGTTTTATCGAAATCCTCGAAGTCAGTACAGTGCTAGGCGTAGAATTGGAAAGTGCTATTGTGCGGGTAGATTTTGACGAGATAGAAAACGTGAAACAAACTATCCAAAAGTGGAATAAAGGAAGAGTTAATGTTTCGAGTAAAACCTTATAGCGCTATAGATAGGTCTAAATTTGATGCTACTGATACCATTTTTCTGTTGCTACAGCGACCTTAGTCAAGTCAATTTGAGTAATGCCAACCTGAGTGGTGCCAAATGGAGGAAGAATGAAGCTAGAAGAAACGAATATGCATCTGATGAATCCTACGAGTCTTTTCTTTGGTAGAGCAACAGATTATGCAAACTATCGACCAAGTTACCCACCCGAGGCAATTACCAGCATCCTAGACGGACTATGTACGACGCTCGGGATTCGTGCCAAACCGCCATAGTTTGTGGCAATTGGATTTGAATCGCGTCGATAATAATATTTTGCTCAAATTTTTTAAGGTAGCGCAAATCCTGAACTGATTCAGGCGTAATTCACGAACTTCTTACTCTTTCAAAAACAGCACGATAAACAGGTTCACCCTTCTTAAGAGTATATAATTCTCTTTCGGTGGCTACTGGGAGCAGGTTTTCTGCAAGCCACTCACCTGTACCCAATCGACGAAAAGCTGGATGTGCAGCAAAGCGATCGCACATTTCTACTGCCACAAACTCAATATCAGATTGTAAAAATACAATTCCATCCGGCACCAAATAATCTGCCAGTTCTTGCACTAACTCTGGTTGCACGACTCGCCGTTTGGCATGGCGGTTTTTGAACCACGGATCGGGAAATTGAATTGTAACGCGTTGTAAAGTCCCGGTGGGTAGAGAAGATAAAAGAGGTTTTAATGAATTATTTACATTACAAAACAAATAGTGCAGATTAGTCAATCCCAACTCATCCTGCCACTTATTTGCCTTGTGTACCAACGTTTCCCGAATTTCCAAACCGAGAAAATTCCAGTTCGTTTCCACCTGCGCCATATCTAACAAAAAGCCTCCCCATGCACATCCAATATCCAGGTGCATTGGTTGATTTAACTGACTATAAACTTTTTCCCACTCAATAGGAGCGAGGGGTGTTTGATACTTTTGTGAAAGTGGATTAACATGTTGACGGACTCGGCGGACACGTACCAAAGATTGATTCTCCTTATCTGTATAACTCAACTTGGAAGCTGGTAGTGGGAAAAAGGGAATTATTTCTTCCCATCACCCATGACTCATTACCTATTAACAGCCTTTACAAGTATTTCACAACTCAAATCGAACTGCTATAAGGTTATACTCGTTTTGAAAGGGTTGATCCCCAACTTTTAAAATTACTTTTAATTCAATGATTTCTAATTTTCGCTTTGCTATAGTTAGCGACTTACACATTGCGCTTCCCCATACAATCTGGAATCATCCCAGTCGTTTTCATTTGGTGGAAGTCAGTATCCCAGCGTTAGAAAGTGTATTAGAACATTTAACACAACTTGATTTAGATTTTCTTTTACTACCAGGAGACTTAACCCAACATGGTGAACCAGATAATCATAACTGGTTACACAAACGCTTGTCTGAGCTACCTTTCCCGGTTTATGTTGTTCCTGGGAATCATGACGTTCCTGTGATGATGGCTTCGGAGCAATCAATTGCTTTCAATAATTTCCCGTATTACTATCATAAATTCGGCTACAGCAATCCTGAAAACATTTACTACTCCTGTCAATTATTGCCCGGAGTCAGGCTGATTGGTTTAAATTCTAACAATTTTAATGAACAGGGAGAGCAGGTCGGGCGTTTGGATGACAAGCAGTTAAGTTGGTTAGAAGAGGAGTTGGCCGCGACTGATGATGAATTAGTACTGGTGATGGTACATCACAACGTCGTCGAGCATTTGCCAGATCAATCACGCCACCCTATGGCACATCGCTATATGTTAGAAAATGCCTCCGAACTGTTGCAATTGCTACAACAACATAAGGTAAAACTGGTGTTTACAGGACATTTGCACGTTCAGGATGTTGCGTATTCTGAGGGAGTCTACGATATCACGACAGGTTCTTTAGTAAGCTTTCCTCACCCTTATCGAGTTTTGGAGTATCGTCAGGATAATTACGGTAGAGAATGGTTGCAAGTTTTATCGTATCGAGTGAAATCAGTACCTGATTTTCCGAATTTGCAACAAGCTTCGCGTCAGTGGATGGGCGATCGCAGTTTCCCCTTTCTCGTCAAGCTACTGACTTTACCTCCTTTAAACCTATCATTAGCTCAAGCACAAGAACTAGCTCCAACCTTACGAGATTTCTGGGCAAATATTGCCGATGGAGATGCTGTCTTGGATTATACCGACTTTCCCCAAGATCTCCGCCACTACTTTGAAAAATATGGCGCAATCTCTCCAACAGGTTCTCTCTCCTTGATCGATAACAACACAACACTATTGCTCTAGAAGAGGTTACGTTCTCCCACCGTTAACCGGAAGGGTATAACGGGGGCTTCTCACGGCGCTCGTACAGGAGTGAGGAATCAGTAAAACTTTTTAGTTTTGGCTCATGTACGGGCAGGTTTGACAGGACGTTGCACAGAAGTGAGGAATCAGTAAAACTTTTTAGTTTTGGCTCTTGAACTCTGCGCCTCGTGTACGGGCGGGTTTAACAGGACGTTGCGTTTACTCACGAGTTATCGCCAATTAAACCCGCCCCTACTCCCCACTCTCCGTTTCTCGACAAATTCCAAATACAGAAGTGTAATTATGTAGGAAAGTGCTGCCACCAACAGGACCAATTTCACCGCCGCAGAAAAAGCCTGTGAGAGGAATATCGTTGAGGTAGCGCTGAAAGATTTGAGAATCAAAATTGGGTTTTCCGTACAATCCTTCGCCTCTCCCCATACAGGAAAACATAAAAGCGCCAAAGGCATTAGGTGTGGAAACTTGTTGTTGATACCTCAAAAGGAGGAATTCCAAATCTTCTGCTGAAGATTTCGCATCGCGCAGGTGGAACTGTAGGCGTTGTCCGGGACGGACATAATCGTTAATAGCGATCGCCCCTGCTGATGGTTCTACGCCTAATATGTTACGAATTAAAAAGTCTCCCTGCTGCAAATCTTGCTTGAATTCATCCATTGCCACGCCCACAAACAGAAAGTGCTGTGCCAGTATTCGGTCTTCTTCACTAAGATTGGCAATCAAATCTCGTAACACCACCAGTGGCACTTGTTCGTCGAGTTCCAAGACGATATTGCGTTCGCCTTTTGTCACTTGGTACGGCTTCCCGATCGGTCGGCATCCTTGGGCAACAATAGTTTCTAAAACGATATTGCCACTCAAAGCTAAGCCAACTGTTCCTTCCCGATACAAGCGATCGTTACAAAATAAACCAATGGAACCCCCAATACCGCCACCGCTTGCCTGTCCCCCCACTTTTACCGATCCGGGATAAGCATAATCTAACCCCTGCAATAAATCGATAATTCCAGAAGAGAAAGAATCAGAGAGCAAGATAAACTGAGGAGTTGGTGACGGAGGCACACCAGTCAAATCGATCCAAGCATTTGGAGGCCCATCCAGATCGGGTAATTCTTCTGTCACAACATGAAAGGCTTGAACATTCACTCCAGGAAGATGTGCCAAAGTTAGACATAAGGCTGGTTCTGCTTCCAGTTCTTGAGTTTGCCCCCACGACGAAGTCCCAATAACACCGCCACCACTACAACCAATTAACACAGGCACTGAGAGTTTTTCCGCCAGCAGAGGCATAAGCCGGGAATACTCACTTGTAAAAGCAGACGAAATGAACACCAGTCCTAAATCCGCAGGTGCCGTCAACGAAGAACGAGCCCGTTGTACCACATCTGCAACAGCCGCTTCTAGAGAAGGACGGGTTGATAGGGCGTTTGTCCACTGCATTTGGTCTGCCATGAGTTTTACGGCTAGTATTTCTTGATGTTTACATCCTATAGGACATTAATTGCATCATACATAATGTTGATGCTTACCTTTTATATCCCACGAGAGTTCATTCAATCTATCTCAAGAATGTTACATAAGGTTATTATTAACTACATATAAGGATATTGTATAATTCATATTTTTTAGGATTGCCGATAAAATCTTAAAAGATAAGGGTGAATCTACTATAGAACCAAAAGTTTACTATATCTAGTTATTAAGCATTCTTCGCGTTTAGCTATCAGCCCCTATGACTTGTCAGAGTTACATTTCATCCGTGAAGATTTACACAACCCTCCTTTTCACGAACCATTTGAGTAGGGGCAGTCTGGGCGCTCATGCTTAGATTAGGAATAAACACCAACCTAGCAGATAAATGAGTAGAATGGTAATAGATAGTGCAACAAACTGTCCTCTTTGAACTTTTTCTATACTAGTATTAACAACACACACAAAACTAAGGCAAGGAATAACATGCAAGAACAAATACAAGCCAAAAGCAAAATAGAAGAAGAACTTGAACAAGCTCGTTCTGTCTGTGATGTCTCAGGTAGCAACTCTGCTGAGTGTGCTGCAGCCTGGGATGCAGTAGAAGAAATGCAAGCAAGTGCATCTCACAAACGTCAAGCTAAGCCCAAAAACTCTTTACAGCAGTACTGTGAAGATAACCCAGATGCTGATGAGTGCAGGATTTATGAAGACTAGAAGGTGTCGTGAGTCGTGATTCCTGAGTAAAACCTCGCACATTTATGTGTGCGGTTTTACTCAGATGAAAACTTTTCTCGTTTTCTACGACTAGATTTAAGGCATGAAACCATGTTCTTTAATTAAAGGACTGCTTTGAGTTCTGTTTAAACAAAAATAAATAACTCAGCACTTAGCTCTTGCCAGTAGCCTCAGAGAGGAAAATCTTTCTGAGGCGATAGATACAAGAGCGTATGACTTTTCTGATTCTCCGGCTTTATGCCTGCAATTTGAGCACTTCAGTTGCGCTCCTACACCATTACCCCTACTTCTTTATGAAAAAAAACTATGGACAATGAAGTTTGGTTTCGCTGGTTAGTGTGGATGGACTACAGACTGGCTTTGCTATTTACAGTCATTATTCCTCTGATCTTACTGATTTGGACCTTCGTGCAAAAAGCTGAAGCGATGCAACGCTTGTTAATGATTTACTGGCGAGTATCGAGTTTGCTAGCAATTACGTTGTACTTAATGATCGGCAATTTTGGAGTTGGTTTCATCTCAGGTTTAATGGCGAAAATCCTGATTCCTACTGCGTTGTGGTTTTGGGTGGATCTCAATGATGAAATCGATTATCAGCAAAGTGGTCCTTTGAAATTAACTTTCAGTTCTTGGCGCTGGGCGACAACTGTGTATTGTATTTTAGGCGCTTTAGGCGCTTTACCTTTTTTAGGTTGTGCTTTTTCTGCAGAGGCGATCGCAACTCCCAATTGTCGTGTCTGGTTTGAGCCGCCATTACTTTTTAAACAATATTTCCATTCCGGTAGTAAGCCAGGTTTTCTTGGCTTTATTGGTATTGTTGGTTTAATTATTTACGTGCTTTGCTTGAGCTACTTTGTTTTATTTAGGCTAGGTAAGCAAGGACGTTCAGCTGTACAAGAATGAAAAATTCTATTATTGAGCGGTTGGAACAATACACCGCCAAGCGCCCCCAAGAGGTCTTACTTGTCAGCATAGAATTGGCTGGGGAGCAGGACACAATTGCTATTTTCAAAGGCTTTTCGAGTTCTTTGATGCGTCCAACCGCATACGATCCAGACATACCCATGTTGTCAGATGATGCAAAAATTATCACAATTGACCGGGTGGCAAGTCCTTACAATCCTGAAGCACCTCGTTACCTCCAACGAGGACTAACTTGGGAAACTATACAATCTTTATTATCGAAAGTAGTAGTTTGAAGCAAAATTAGTTGTGCTTTAGCTCCTAAATTATGTTAAACTAGCGTAAATAATTATAAACTCTCATAATAAATATATTTCCGAGTAACCACTCTAAGGTAAGTTTTTCTTCTTAATACCAGTTTCAAATTTGTCAGCTTGACAAACGTTAATAAATTTGCGTTTGGTAAAGATTTGCATACCTTGACCAGTTTGACAAAGCTAAGAAGTGGTAAGAGAACGACTTGATTAGTGACAAATTATAGTTAAATTCTACTCTCCAGATCATGAATACAGCGGTGACTCTACCAACTGAACAAGCGCCTCAAGATGTACAATCTCTGCGACCAATAAATCGTCAGATGATTGTCATTCTTGACTTCGGCTCTCAGTATTCCGAACTGATTGCCCGTCGAATTCGTGAGACTCAGGTTTATTCTGAAGTCCTTCCCTATCGCACGACAGCAGAACAATTACGCAAACTGAACCCCAAGGGGATCATACTTTCTGGCGGTCCTAGTTCAGTTTATGACAAGAGTGCTCCCCAATGCGATCCAGAAATTTGGGATCTGGGAATTCCAGTTTTAGGTGTGTGCTACGGTATGCAACTGATGGTGCAACGTTTGGGTGGAGAAGTGGCAAAAGCTGACCGAGGTGAGTATGGCAAGGCATCATTATATATAGATGATCCCACAGATTTACTTACCAACGTAGAAGATGGCACAACTATGTGGATGAGTCATGGAGACTCAGTCATTGATATGCCAACAGGTTTTGAATTACTGGCGCATACAGAAAATACCCCTTGTGCAGCTATTGCCCATCACCAAAAGAAACTTTACGGCGTCCAGTTTCATCCGGAAGTCGTACATTCCCTTGGCGGTATTGCCTTGATCCGTAACTTTGTCTACCACATCTGCAAATGCGAACCAACTTGGACAACTGCCGCCTTTGTTGATGAAGCCATTCGCGAAATTCGCGCTCGAGTAGGTGACAAGCGAGTGCTGTTGGCGCTGTCTGGAGGAGTTGATTCTTCAACATTAGCATTCTTGCTTTATAAAGCGATTGGCGAACAACTCACTTGCGTGTTCATTGATCAAGGCTTCATGCGAAAGTATGAACCAGAGCGTTTGCTCAAGGTTTTCCAAGAGCAGTTTCATATTCCGGTAGAGTATGTCAATGCTCGCGAGCGCTTCTTAAGTGCGTTGAGTGGTGTTACCGATCCCGAAGAAAAACGTCGGCTGATCGGACATGAATTTATTCGTGTATTTGAAGAAACATCTAAAGATCTCGGTTCGTTTGACTATCTCGCTCAAGGTACACTCTATCCAGACGTGATCGAATCCGCCAACACCAACGTTGATCCGCAAAGTGGAGAACGAGTAGCGGTGAAAATTAAAAGCCATCACAACGTTGGTGGTTTGCCCAAAGATCTCCGCTTCAAACTTGTCGAACCGTTGCGGAAACTGTTCAAAGATGAAGTTCGTAAAGTTGGACGTTCCATTTGCCTGCCAGAAGAAATTGTGCAGCGGCATCCATTTCCCGGACCTGGTTTGGCAATCCGCATCTTAGGTGAAATCACTGCTGAACGGTTAAATATTTTACGCGATGCTGATTTAATCGTGCGTCAGGAAATTAACCGCAATGGTTTGTACAATGAATACTGGCAAGCTTTTGCCGTACTGCTACCAATTCGCAGTGTCGGCGTTATGGGCGATCAACGTACCTATGCCTATCCCATCGTCTTGCGGATTGTACAAAGTGAAGATGGCATGACCGCTGATTGGGCACGTGTGCCCTACGATGTACTCGAATCAATCTCTACCCGGATTGTTAATGAAGTGAAAGGCGTTAACCGTGTAGTTTACGACATCACTTCTAAGCCACCCGGCACTATTGAGTGGGAGTAATTGGATGAGGTAAGAGGCAAAGGAGTGAGGAATTATAAGCAAAAAATATCAAAGAACTAGCTATGTTTAACATAGCTAGTATAGTACTTGGGGACTCCAAGGAACTTGAGCCGAAAGGTTCTAAACGCCCGAAAAATCGTCAGGAGAAATCAGCACGCACTCTGTGCAAACGTGTTGAGCCTGGGAACCTTAGCAATAAGGATATTTTGGCAGCAATGTCTTAAGAATCTCCGTAGCTTTAGCCCGGAGAGTGTCAAATTCTCACTCCATGTACAAGGCTGCCATCCGTATCGCCATTTGGTCTACAAGCCAAGGTAAATTGTCTTTTATCACTGACAACCCACTCCAAAACACCAACAAAGCTACAGGAAAAGTTAAAAAGATATTTCAAGCGCATTTGCGAGCTAAGTTTTTGCTGTTTCGGCGACGATGAAATCAACGACATCCTCCAAACGTCCTGTACGCTCGTAAACTTCGCGTTGCCGTGTTGCACCATTTCCGCGCTGCACAGTCTGGTGTACGAGTGATGAAATCTCGTCCCAGTCTCCAAAATCTTCAAGTGCTGGGCGCAAGAAGGCGAGAAACTTCTCCAAGAGTTCGCCTGCCGAACACGCTGTTTGTTGCTCAACATCTATCAGTTCTGCATCTAATCCATAACGTGCAGCACGCCAGTGAGCAGCACGTATAAGTTCGTGACGTGTGGCTGGAAATGGTGTGTCAGCTTTTGCTTGGTCGTGACAAGTCCGTGCCAACGCACGTACTAATCCCGCAATCATGACCGCTTCGTCCACTGTCATGCATACATCCGTGACGCGAAACTCTACTGTCGGGTAACGCTCGGAAATACGTACATCCCAGTAAATCTTTGTCCCATCTTCTATACTCCCAGTGGCAACTAAAGCTTCTACAAGGGCTTTGTATTCCGCTTGTGAGGAGAAAATTAATGGCGGACCGGATATCGGCCACCTCCCCCAAATCTCCGTGCGGTAACTCGCATAGCCAGTATCCTTGCCTATCCAAAAGGGAGAGGAAGCAGAAAGTGCAAGCAAAGGAGCGAGCCACACTCGCACGCGGTTGATAACGCTGATCGCCATCTCAGGATCGCCAATGCCAACATGTACGTGACAGCCAAAGATCAATTGCTCGCGTGAAAGTTGTTGATAGTCTTGGATTAACTTCTCGTAACGTTCTTTAGGTGTAATCTGTTGTTGAGACCACGATGAGAAGGGATGTGTCCCTGCGGCGGCAATTTGGTTTCCGTCAACAGCGGCGGCAGCAATCACTTCCCCCCGCAAACGGACAAGTTCTGTACGCACTTCAGAAAGCGATCGACAGACGGGTGTGCCAATTTCAATCTGTGAGAGCTGCATTTCAGGTTGTACTTCTTCGCCAAGAGTTTTCTGTGCTATGGGTAAAATTTGCTGCACTCGCGAACATAGATCGCGCGTCGTGGGGTTGATAATTTGGTATTCCTCTTCAACACCGATGGTAAAGTCTTCTTTTTCGGATGGCATGTCAGCTGTCTCCATAGCTTATACACTTTCACGGTGCTTGGTTGATGTCTTATTGGAATTATCCCAGAAAGATTCAGCTAATTGCGTTAGGCATTGGGGAGAACCATAGCGATTCTTTTTTGAATCACATATAAAAAGTTAACAGTTTGGGTGGGGTGTATGTCATACCTGAGTTTTCTAGAGAAAATCGATTGTAACATATACAGGATAAGGGTTAAACCTCATTTGACACCTCGAACAGCCTCAGGCTTATTGATAATAAACCCATTTTATTGAGAAAAATGCCTTCAAAATTGCGTATCCTAGAAAGCGGTATAACAGCGACGACAGAGGAGGAAGTTCTGAGTGAAGAAATGGTAAATGATGCCTGTTGGGTGTTGACGGAAGGAGACGGGCCTGTCGTGGCTGTTGCACTTCACGATGGTCATGATGTCCGACAAGAAGTGGCAGAGCTTTTTGCGATCGCCCCAGATGACCGCAGGCGCGAAGAAGATCCGTTCACCGCACACTGGACAGAAGTGGGCAACACACGGATTGTCGTTAGGCGATCGCGATTTGAGTTAGACTTGAATCGCTCTAGAGAGAAGGCAGTTTACCTCAAGCCTGAAGACGCTTGGGGTCTACACGTTTGGCAGACGCAACCTTCTCAGGAGATAATTGCACGCTCTCTTACCGAGTATGATGCTTTCTATGCAACTCTCAAACAAGTCTTTGCAGACTTAGAACGTCGCTTCGGTCGTTTCATAGTTTACGAACTGCATACCTATAACCACCGCCGATTGGGACCACTGGCCCTAAGCGCTGATCCTAGGTACAACCCAGAAGTGAACCTCGGCACGGGCAGGATAAATAGAGACCGTTGGGCACCCGTAGTAGAATGCTTTATGAGCGAAATGCGAGAATTTGATTTTCTTGATCGCCAACTTGACGTTCGGGAGAATGTTCGGTTTCAGGGTGGTTATTTCTCCAACTGGGTTTCACAAACATTTCCGCAGTCAGCGTGCGTGCTATCCATTGAGGTGAAGAAGTTTTTTATGGACGAATGGTCAAATGAGTTAGACTATCAGCAGCTAGACGCTATTCGTTGTGCGCTTCAATCTACTGTGCCTGGTGTATTGAAGGCTTTAACTATTCCGGCGTAAGTTCTCCACACCCATATCAAGTCCGGATAATCACTTAACTAGATTTTACTGACCTACAATAGCCATGTTTGCTTTGTATTCTAGATTAATAAAAGGTAACTAAACAATGACAAACTTTACTATTGGCGATTATCTAGTGCTTCGTCTTAAACAAATTGGCATCCAGCATATTTTTGGTGTCCCTGGAGACTACAATATGGAATTTCTCGACCATATTGTTAATCAGGAAGGCGTAGAATTAGTAACAACCTGCAATGAACTCAACGCTTCCTACGCTGCTGATGGCTATGGTAGAATCAACGGTATTGCAGCATTAATTACTACATTCGGTGTTGGTGAACTCAGCGCCATTAATGGGATTGCTGGCTCTTACGCTGAACACGTCCCTGTTGTGGCAATTACTGGCGCTCCTTCTACCAAAATCCAATCATCCGGCGCACTTGTCCATCATACACTTGGCACTGGCGATTTCTCCTTGTTTGCCCAGATGTATGAAAAGGTAACGGCGGCGCAAGCTTATTTGACAGCAGAGAATGCAACAGCAGAAATCGACAGAGTTTTAGGTGTCTGCCTTCTCAAAAAGTTACCTGTTTACATCTCCCTACCTATGGATGTTGCGTCAACTGAAATGGCTGCGGTGTCAGATCCATTTATACCCCCTGTGTTTAAGAGCGATCCGGCTACTTTGGCTGAGGCAGTGGATGCAAGTGTAAGTCTGCTGGATAATGCTGAGAAACCAGTGATTCTTGCTGACGTGGGTGTGGATCGCTATCACCTGCAAGAGGAATTGCGATCGCTTCTAGCCACCACTGGATACCCTTATGCCACTCTAACTATGGGCAAAGGGCTACTTGAGGAAACTCACCCCCAATTCATCGGTATCTATAACGGTGCTATTGGTGAGGACTATGTGCGAAGACGCATCGAAGACGCAGATTGTGTGTTGAGTATCGGTGTCTTGATGAGCGATTTTAACACAGGAAAGTTTTCTGCCAAACTCGATCCCAGTAGAACGATTGAAGTACATGGGCAGTATCTCAAAATCAAGCGTGCCTTGTACAACAATGTGGCGATGCACGATTTTCTTTTGGCGTTAAGCAAACGGTTGCTTCCCCGTGATGCCAAAACATTGGACTTAAAGCCGAAGAAGGAGAATTTAGATGTTGGTTTCACCACTCCCTTTCAACCCAACTCAACAGGGGCTATTACACAGAAGCGTTTTTGGTATAGACTGGCTGATTTCCTTACTGAAAAAGATATTATTGTTGCCGAGACTGGAATTTCTTTATTTGGGAGTGCGACTATTCCTTTACGAAAGGGAACTACCTTTATTGGACAAGTACTTTGGGGTTCAATTGGCTACTCAGTAGGAGCGGCGCTTGGTTGTGCAATCGCTTCCCCGCAACGACGAACGATCCTACTGGTTGGTGACGGCTCGTTCCAAATGACGGCACAAGAACTCTCAACAATGTTACGCTACAACCTTAAGCCAATTATTTTTCTCATTAACAACGATGGATACACGATAGAACGTGATATCCACGGTGCGACTCAACCATACAACGATATTCAACCGTGGAGTTATCACAAGCTTCATGAAGTGTTTGCTCATCATGGCTGGGGCATTAAAGTGAGTACCGAGTCAGAGTTAGAATCGGCACTGCAACAAGCTGAACAAAATCGAGACAAACTTATCTTTATTGAGGTGGTGATGGACAAAATGGACAGCCCGGAGATTCTGTTGAAGTTGGTGCAACAATAGAGGCTTGACCGTGGATTGTAGTTGAATGCAACCCCACCCAAAATGTAAATATCTTTTTAGTATTTTTAGGTGGGGACTAAGCGATCGCATCTTGCGTTCAAATAGATGAAAAATTCTTTTCAGGAGCAGCCATGTACGTGGTAATTGGTGGAGCAGGCTTAGTACAGCGTTGCATTAATTCGTAGCGAATTTATCCATCATCTGTGCGAC
>CALMVQ010000006.1:0-9183 GCA_937873135.1 uncultured Scytonema sp.
CTAAGCATTTTTAAAAAATATATTAATATTTTAGCACGTTAAGTACGCAAGAGCCCTTGTTTTCACAAATTCACCTTCTTTAACACCAGATGCAGAAACATCGTTGGTTCTCAACCACTGCTCAATTAGCTCCACCACCACTTGACTCATCTTCAACCCACGGATAGCACAGGCTGCGTGAAACCGTCGTTTTATGTCGTTTGTAATACTAACGTGCATAGCTTTGAATTAACTGAAGGTGTCTAGAAATAGTATCCATGAACATTGCTACAAATGGACATGATACGATTCCAGATAAATATGGTTAACTATAGAAAATCTCTTCAACCCACGCCACTTACCTTAAAAAGGGGGGCTTAAGCTGTATTGTGCGATCGCCATGATAAGTTTTTTGAGTCCCTAATTTTTTGCATTAGACGCTTGTACAGGAAGGCACTAAAAACCTGAAACCAGTATGGCACTCTTAGTCACTCGCTGATACATTGGGAGGAATTAATCTTAAAAGCCCTCTTTATTAGCAGATTAGGGGATCTCTTCTAGGTAATGTCAATACCTTTTACTGCACCAGATTTCTAAATAATATAGATTGACACTTCCCGCTCTAAAGAGACGGGGATTGTTTAAGAGTTTCTGCCTTATCTCTTAAATATCCGACTGTCGAATAGCTAATAGAAATATTAGCTATTCCTAAGGCATGGTTCTTAGCCTCAATCCCTAAAGATTGATATCTGCTAAGCGTTACTTTCCCACAGTCCGCAGGTAGAGTCTTTTTATTACTTGGGAAGACTAATCCCACTTTTCTAACTATTATGCGAGACGCCTTTGTGTCAGCATGTTCTGTATAATTACATTCTCTACACAGAAACTTATCGCCCTCTCTATTCTTCTTATCTACATGCCCACATTTAGGGCATTCCTGCGATGTATATAAGGCTTGCACTTCTACAACGGGTTTTCCTGCTTTCAATGCTAACCAGGCAATCTTGTTGAAAATATCGCCCCAACCTGCATCTTGAATTACCCTATTTAATCCAGTCTTTCTAGATGCCCCATTGCGCTTATATCCACCTTTGCCATCATGCTTCGGTTTCGCTCGCTTAATCATATTTTTGATACGCAAACCTTCACGAGCGATGGCGTCAGCCTTTTTTACTATGGTGCTAGCTACTTGCCACCCATAGCCATTGCGATATTGCGTTAATTTATGCTTCTGTTTAGCGAGCTTCTTAATAGCTTTTAGCTTATTCTTGGAACCTTTTGTTTTGCGACTAATAGCGCGTTGCCGCATCGATAAACGTCTAGCTGTACGGATATTAGTTTCCGGGCGTTTATTTTCAGCAAAACTTCCATCAGATAAAGCAACCAGTTTGTTAATACCAACATCAATGCCAACTATCGACTGGCATTCGCCCAATGGCTTAATATCGGGCAATGCACCAGCTATGTTCACCAACATACTGATATACCAACTGCCTCCATCGCGTTTGATGGTGCAAGTTCTTAAATCTTCAATAATTGATAAATCGCGGCTGTTGTGAAACTTGATGTTTCCTATTCCCGGTAAGTACGCTGTTGCATAATTTTTCTTGATGTTACTTAATAGCACGCGTCCGGGCTTGTATTCAAAAGAATCTAAACGTTTTATAAATTGAGGATAACCTCTTCCATTTTTGAAAAAATTCGTAAAAGCTGTATCAAGTTTAGCTATATTGCGTTGCAGAACATCTGAATCAATTGATGCAAAAGCATCCAGGGATTTCCTTAGCTGCGTAGTGACTTTCATCTGGATACCAGATGCAGAATCCCAATCAGTATTAACAGCAATAATCTCTTTTGTTTTCTTGTCTTTTATCTTAGATTTTTTAATAGCTAATTCAAGATTTTGAGGAATAACGCCGTGCGTGAGAACTAGACAAGCAAGAGGGCAACAAGAGCCGTATTCGACTTTTGAATCTATTTCACAATATGAACCATAAGCGTAGGCAACAATACTGTCCAAATCTTTATTGTTAAATTCAAAACCTTCAGTTCGTTCTCTTAGAGCATAATTACGATGCTTTCTAAGTGTAACCAGCCATTCTTCAAGAGTTGCCTCCTGAGATTGGTTAGGCAACAATTTAAAATTCCATCGTACTTGCATTTTTCTAAGTCTTTGATATATGATACTTTTAGTATAAGGCCAGAAACAAAATATGTCAAGTGAAAAACCCAATAATAAAGGAATAAAAAGAATTAAAAATCAGCCAGTTTTACATGACGAATTAAAATCAAGTAGACATTTATTTTTAACGCCAACTACTTGGGAGAAAATGAAATCTTGTGCTAAGAAACAAGGGATAAGCGTAAGCGAGCTAGTAGAAGAATGGGCAAGAAATATTGAAGGCTAATTTTTTAGCCGTTCGTTTTTCCTCCGTGGTCTGAAGACGCACGGCTGACAAACGTTTCGCCCTCTTTAGGTGAAATAAGAAGAGGAGGTGAGCGTAATGCAAGTACGGTGGAACTTCAAAATCAAAACAGAGGAGAGTTCAAAATGATAGTCTACATTCCTGTTATTCTCACCGGAGTCTTCTTATTCCTCTTTCTTTTGGAAAGATTTGTCCCCCTGCGTTCTGTTAAGCATTCACTCCAATGGCGGCTTTGGATTAATTTTGGCGTCACGACTTTGGCATTTGCTATAAATGCAGTTCTGGTGCAACCGCCAACCAGATTCATTATGCAGTGGACAAATCAAAAGTCTTTGGGACTAATTCATGTTGTGGAACTACCTGCGGCTGTGGAGTTTGCGATCGCCTTTTTGCTGATGGATTTGACGTTCTACTATTGGCATCGTGCTAACCACAGATTCTCCTTTTTATGGCGCTTTCACAATGTTCATCACATAGATCCAGATATGGATGTCTCCACCGCATTTCGCTTTCACTTTATGGAGATTGCGTTATCAACCGGATTTCGGATTGTTCAAATTGCTCTCATCGGGGTATCCGCAGGGACTTTCGCTATTTACGAGTTGATCTATCTGGCAAACACGTTGTTTCACCATAGCAACGTGCGCCTTCCTGTGGAAGTGGAACGCCTGCTTAACATAGTTCTAGTAACGCCGCGCATACATGGCATCCACCATTCCCAAGTTCAAGATGAAACTAACTCTAACTATTCTGTTATTTTTCCCTGGTGGGATAGACTGCATCACACCCTGCACTTAAATATTCCCTCCTCAGAAATCACTATTGGGATTTCAGCATATTCAGACGCTGATGACAACAAGTTACAGAATCTCCTCATCATGCCTTTTCAAAAGCAGCGCGACTACTGGCACAGATCCGACCAATCAACTGTAGAAAGGAAAGAAAACGTCTATTAATATGACAAAGTAGAAAATTTTTCTGATAAGTTCGTAGTTGCGCTTTAGCGCTCTCAAACTGTTAAGAGCGCTAAAGCGCAACTACAAACCTTATTATAAGTGTTCAACCGAACATGAGAGAACAATTTCTACATCGTTACTGTCCTATCGCTATTTTATTTAGATGCGTTCAAACCGGGAATGCCGTTTTTCATAGCGTTCTGATTGTTGGACAAGAAGTTATAGAATGGCAAGTGCTGATGGAACACATCCAATGTGCCTGTTGCTGTAGGACGGTAGGTTAAATCGGGCAAAAGTGCTACTTACTACAACCGATCTCACAATCTTGGAAATTTCTTTTCGTGTTGGCTTTAAAAGTCAAAGCCACTTCACACGGCTGTTTCGCAAGCTAACAGGGATCACACCAAGAGCATATCGTCGTTAGTCTCGCTTTTCTATGAGACGCTGCGCGATCGCAAAATTAAAAATTAAAAAGCCTGAAATACAAGGTTGAGGGCTGTTTAGGATGGTAACTCTACTTCCTTTGCTCCTTGTACTAGTCGCAATTGTCGGATAACATTTACCAGAAAAACTATCACTTGATATTTATCCAAAAGACTTGTGTGCTTTACCTCCTGCTATTCTTTTAACTTTAGATATGTCGCGAAAATTATAGCGTTTCTCAGTTGTGTCTCATACACTTTCGCCCTCTCAAGAACGCCCCTCTCCCCAAATTGGGAGAGGGGTGCCCGTCAGGGCAGGGTGAGGGCATTCTGTATGTGACTAAAACGATAAACGCTATAATTATGCGTTTGTTCAAATTCTTGGTAGTAACTTGTTAAGATAATGTTGACTGCACAGTGACTCAAAACAAACCATGAAGCATCTGTCGGACTACAACTTCTTTGATCCGGAACTGCTTGTGTGCCCTTATCAATTCTATAAGCTGGCACAGGAGCAAGCACCAATTATGGAGCTACCTAGTCCCAGAACTGACGCCAAGCTCTTTCTTGTTACCCGCTATGACTTGGTAATAGAAATTCTTAAAAATACGAGAGTATTTTCTAGCAATTTCTCTACTTTACTGGCTGGCAAAGAAGAACAGGATGATGAGTTGCAGAAAATCTTTGCTCAAGGCTGGCCTCAGATGAACACCTTGCTCACAGCAGATCCGCCAGAACACGAGCGATTCCGATCATTAGTGAATAAGGCATTCACCTCTACGCGGATCAACAAAATGCATAACTTGATTGAGCAGATTGTTGATGAACTCATTGACAGTTTCATCATTCAGAGCAAGTGCGAATTTGTCAGTGAGTTTGCTGTACCCTTACCGCTCAAAGTTATTGCTCAGCAGTTAGGTGTGCCGCAAGCAGATATGCCCAAGTTCAAGCAATGGTCTGATTCTTTTATTGCACGCCTAGGTCATATGCTTTCTAGAGAGCAGGAGATCGAGTGTGCTAAAGATGTGATTGCTTTCCAGCATTATTTTCGTGATGTCATAGAGTCTCGCCAAAAACAGCCTCAAGATGATTTGATCACTGACTTGGTACAGGCAAAGGTGGCTCAAGAGCGATCGCTCGATACTGCTGAACTGCTGAGTATAATTCAACAAATACTAGTTGCAGGCAATGAGACTGTCACCAGTGCGCTAGCGGGTGGGATGTTGTTGTTAACAAACAATCCCCAGCAGATGAAGTTGCTACAAACAGATCTTTCCCAGCTAGAAAACTTTGTTGAAGAAGTTCTACGGATGGAAAGTCCGACAGCGGGAATGTGGCGAGTGGTGACGCAAGATGTCAAACTAGGAGATGTTGATCTTGAAGTTGGATCTTTAGTCATGCTCCGCTTCGATGCGGCTAACCGCGACGCCATAAAATTTCCAGAGGGTGAGCGTTTCAATGTGTGCCGTCATAATGCCAACAACCACCTATCTTTTGGTTATGGTACTCATTTTTGTTTAGGCGCTACGCTTGCTCGTAAGGAAATGCAGATCGCCTATAAGCATTTGCTGCTAAGGCTTCAGAACATCCGTTTGGCAGAAGAAAATTACCAGTACTCGCCGAACATACTCATGCGGGGACTCAAGTACCTCTATATTGAGTTTGACAAAGTAGCATGAGATGTTTGCATTTCATTTAAGTCCCAAATTTATCAGTATTAACTATAACGTAAGAATTCAGCACACAGGAGTCAGGAGTAGGGGCAGGTTTTACCGATGAATTTTGGCTATGGTAAGTTATCTAATTAAACCTGCCCGTACAGGAGTCAGAATTTATCAAGAATATATCATTATTAGTATATTCATTTCATTAACACGAGAAAAAATGGGTCGAGGGTCTAACACGAACGAAAATGAGGCAACCTTGTTTTGTTGATCTATCGGCGCACCACGAACTAGTTGAGTATAAGGTTGCCTGAACCTTATTTACTAGACATCATAAGACATCGTTCGACAATTCCTGCTTCAACCAGCGGAGTCGGCTCCAAAAGTCCACAGGCATCTAATTTCGGATGGTTCCCACCCTACTACTAATATGTTCAAATGGCACTTGTGCCAAATTTAAAGATGCATGTAAGTCCCGATCCTCAGTGTGGCGGCATTCCAGATTAGTACAAACAAACACTCTATCTGAGAGTTTTAAAGTTTGATTTTTTTGAAAGCATATCCGACACTGCTTTGATGAAGGATACCACCTATCGACAATGTCCAGCTTTGTGCCAAAGGTGGGCGCTTTGTATTGTAGTTGACGGCGGAACTCATAGAACCCTAAATCTCTGATGGCTTTCACACAATCATTGCCACCATCAATAATAGGTTGGTAGGACGTGGAGCTTCTTTTGAATTGAGCTAAACAAACTTCATTGCCACCCCATTCATACAGTAACGTTTGCCCGTAGGTGCAGGACCATCATCAAATACATGACCTAGATGTCCACCACAGCGATGGCAATGCACTTCAACTCTGGTCATAAAAAGCGAATTATCTACAAATGTGCCAACTGCCCCATCAATAGGTGCGTAAAAACTGGGCCAGCCTGTGCCACTGTCGAATTTAGTTTTCGATGTAAACAATGGCAGATTGCAAGCAGCACACACATAAGTACCTTTGGCATATTGCTTGTCGAGTGGGCTGCTGCCAGCAAATTCAGTTCCCTGTTGACGCAGTACCTGAAATTGTTCCGGCGTTAAAATCTTGCGCCATTCTGCGTCAGTTTTAGTAATTTCAAACTTTTTTTGTGCAACTGCCATAACTTGCGATCTACCTGTTAAATATTGCGATAACCATGCTGTTCCCAGCATTGCTGCACCAGCCTGTAAAAAATACCGTTTTTTCATAATCCAGTTACATTAACCGACATTTACTAGTATGAGCGATGACCCTGAATCAGCCCTGATAGCATCATTAAAATTCGATAAGTGCCTTGATGAGCAGCCACGTAATGTCTTGAAAGCGAAGCTACGAAACATTTACAAAACTAAAATTGCTCTATGATCTGAAAATCGCCCTAAAGCTAGTGTAGGTTGGGTTGAGGAACGAAACCCAACCGTATCAAGGCTTTGTTGGGTAACAAAGTCACGCAACCCAACCTACCAAATCAAATGCAATATCGTCGGGCAAAAACACTTGGGGAAACTTACTTTTTTACTGTCGTCACTTACCAACGATGCAAAATTTTATGCGAACCGGATAATGTTGCTTTACTGCGAGAGATTTTTTGCTCTGTCATGACAAATCATCCTTTTACCATTGATGCGATTGTTATACTCCCAGAACATTTCCACGCTCATGTGGACACTACCCGAAAATGACTGCGACTTTCCAACCCGTTGGCGTTGCAATGCTTAATCTAAACTCCAGTAAAATGACTGGGTCTAGTATCCACTTGAAATGACACCCAACAAACAGCTTGTTGTCGTCTCAACGAGGAAACTAGACCCAGTATAAACTTTTCCGAAATTAGAGTTTAGAACTTAGCGTCTGCCACGCTGAGGTACTAGGTTCAAATAATCGAGGTCATGAGCTGAGACTCGTTGAGCGTAGTTACCTTGAGCATTGACAGATGCTGCCATGTCAGCGTACTTGCGTGGATCGCCTTCTGGCAGTCGCCGTTCTTGAGACTTGCGGCTGTAGAATTTGTCCAAAGTGAAGCGCCAGTCGGTAGCGACGGTGCCGGCTTTTTCTTGGAAGTCTTCGCCGTAGCGAGGAGTGACCAAGTTAAAGGGACGTGATTCCATGCGCTTGCGTTGGTAAGGCACGGTATTTTCGCCAAAGTTGTCGTTATACTCTTGACTATCGATGATGGCATTCACAAAACCATCAAAGCCCTTGGTTCCAATCACGATTGACCAAGCAATTTCTTCTTGTTTGTTGTAAGGTGTACGACCTAACAAGCGCTTGAGAACAATGTCTACTAAACGGTAGTTATTGTTCACCGACACAACCAAACGGTAGAAAGCCTCGGATCTGGCTAAACCACGAATGAAGTCGCGTACTGAAATCGAGCCGTTTTTCACCTGGGATTCCAAATTCTTCTGGCGGTTGAATCGGAGGATCTCATGTTCGCTAAAAACTTGACGATATCCAGCCCAAATAATGTTCTCTATGTCAGTATAAGTACTGACATCTTCAGTTCTGTAGATATACGGAGTATCTTCATTCAGATCTGCTTTACCAAAGCTCTTAACCCGTTGATTTTGACTGCTGGGTTTGTATTGAAGTAGTGGCAATGCCATACTCGATTTTTCCTCGTAATTTATCAAAAATTTAAACAAATAACTAAGCTCTTGTTCTTTGTCCTTGGTCGTTTGTTACAAATGATTAATAACTATTGACAAAAGATGTTCTAAACAAGTAAACAGACAAGTCTATTTACATAACAGCTTAGCTAGGAAAACAGAAAGAGGTTGATTGCTCAATATCCTCATTTTATTTTGGATTGGGGATTTTGGATTTTGGATTAATCAGTTATTATTCAAGTCCGATTATCTAAGGTACTAATCAGAGTAACTCCTAATCTAAAATCTAAAATTGGTCTACCGCAACGACGGGAAACTGGCACTAGGACTGATGGAAACAGGAACACCTTGTGCTGTTTTATCTCGTGAGCTATCTGGAATTTGGATGTTAGCAGTGCTAACTGGTTTGTGGTTAACTGTCTTGATTTGGATGGAACTAGCCATATCCAAGAAGTTATTGATGTCGCCCCACTTATAGCGATCGCCTTCTTGCTTATCCCGCCAGTAATTGGCGTAGCGAGGCGTCACCAAATTGAAGGGCCTGTCTTTAAAACGACGGCGTTGGTAGGGAACTGTATTCTCGCCAAAATTGGTTTGATATTCTTCACTATCTACCAAAGCATCAACAAAGCCACTAAAGCCTAAGGTCGCAATTTTAATCGACCAAGCAATTTCTTCATCTTTATTGTAGGGCGCACGTCCTAGAAGCCGTTTGAGAGTGAGTTCCACAACACGGTAGTTGGAGTTTGTTTCCACCACCAAACGCCGATAGCTTTCAGACTTTGCCAAACCCCGAATGAAGTCGCGCACGGTAATTGCTCGATTCTTCAACTGAGATTCTAAATTGGGCTGACGGTAGAACTTCAAGATTTCGTGTTCGCTGAAAACTTGCCGATAAACTGCCCAAATTAATTCTTGGATTTCGCTCGTTGTCGGAGAGTCTTCCAGACAGTAAGATCTGGGACTATCTTCACTCGGCACTTCGTAACCAGCAACACGCTGATTTTGAGAACTAGGTTTGTATTGAAGTAGAGGTATTGACATGATTGTTAGTTATTAGTTGTTGGTGTGAGTAGGGGCGGGTTTAATTGTCTAACTCGTC
>CALMVQ010000006.1:9283-15939 GCA_937873135.1 uncultured Scytonema sp.
GGGTTTAATTGTCTAACTCGTCGTGTGGAAACGAAAATTATTGTCAAACCCGCCCTGACAGTTATTGGTTGTTTTCATAACCACTAACCACGTTCCTACTAACTACTAACCACTAACCACTAACATTTAAGTGGTTTTGTTACCGGGAATGTAACGATAAGGCAAAGCTGCTTCTACGGGTTTTACAGTTGGTGGGGGAGTTGCTTCGCGGGACATATCAGGAATTTGTACACTCGCGGCATAATTTCTTGCCTGATCGCTTGTCCGTTGGTAGTTTAGTCCGCCCGGTGCAATACTTGCAGCCATTGACATAAAGTTGCTGGGAATGGCTTGCCGTACTCCACGTTGTACCGATTCCCCAGTACGGACAGCTTTGTAGAAGCTTTGCCCTGCTAAATACTGTCCCAGTTCGCGATTGCGCCAGTAGTCTGTGTAGCGGGGATTCACCAAGTTAAAGGGTCGATCTTTGAAGCGACGGCGTTGGAAAGGAACAATGTTATCGCCAAAGTTCTGGCGGTACTCTTCACTATCTACTAAGGAATCGATAAATCCATGCAACCCTTTTGTCGCAATGACAATTGACTGGGAAATTTGCTCATCTTTGCCGTAGCTAGCGCGTCCTAAAAACCGTTTGAAGCTGATATCAACTAAACGATAATTATCGTTGGTTTCTCCTACCAGTTCCCAGTAAACTTCAGACTTGCCTAGTCCTCGGATAAAATCTCTGACAGTAATTGCCCGATTTCTTAGTTGAGATTCTAAGAAAAGTGGGCGATACTTATCTAAAATTAAGTGTTCGCCGAAAATTTGCCGATACCCTGCCCAGATTATGGCATCAATATCTGCAACTGAGGTAGTATCTGTTAATCGATACATTATCGGTGTGTCTTCGCCGGGTACTTCGTAGCCTTCAACACGCTGATTTTGCGAGGTTGGTATAGATTGAAGCAGTGGTATGGACATCTTTACTTTTACTGTTTTTTATGGTAGCAATGTGAGTAGTTAGGGGTTAGTGGTCAGTGGTTAGTGGTTATGAAAACAACTGTACGGGCGGGTTTGACAATATTTTTCGTTTCCACACAACGAGTTATACAATTAAACCCGCCCCTACGGGGTTCACAATATTTTTCGTTTCCACACGACGAGTTATACAAATTAAACCCGGCCTCACCAACAACCATCTATTTGTGCTAATTGCACGCGGGCAGCAACTGCCTTATCGGCATCATTTGCCAGCATTTCCTTAAATCTAGCCTGAATTGGACCTTGCAGATCAGGTATTTTCGCTAGCTCTTGCAAACCAACTGTCGCAGCATAACGAATTGACCAGTCTGAGTCTTGGGAAATGGAAAGCAAGGTTTCTATTGCTTTTTTTTGTGCTTTTAGGCGTTCGGAGACATCTAGCTTGTGCCAGTGCAGAAAACCCAGTCCTTTGGCAGCAGCTCGACGGACGCTTGGGGCAAAGTCTGTGGCGGCGGCTGTCAGTAACACATCGAGGGCGCGGGGATCAGCGATCGCTGCCATTGTACGAACCGAGTAAGCTCTTGCCCCATAGTTATAATCATCAATTTGCTCGAGCAAATGTGGCACTGCCACTTCTCCCAACTCTATCAGTCCAGCAACGGCCACCACTGCTGCGGTTGGGTTGTTATAACCAAACACGGCTATCAAGGTGGGAATTGCTGCTGCATCTTTCGCTGCTACCAATTTTTGCACTGCCGTTACCATCAAAGCTGGTGAGTCAGCCTTAGTAACAGCGTCAATTAATTGTTGAGTTTCTGTCATTAGTCATTAATCAATCAATAGTCATTGGCTTGTGACAAAGGACAAATGAGCAATGACTTGGGACTACAACAGCGAATCCATCAGGTTTATCACCCTGATGGCATCATCAGAAAGGGATTTATCTAACTCCATAGGGAGTTGATTTTCTAGCAAGCCTTTCAGGGCAATAAGTTTGAAGCTATTTTCTACCGCAGCTAGAGCGATCGCCTTGGCTGCTGCTAAATACCCTATGGCACCCAAATCACTCAAGACAACGCGGCGCAATTTTAAATCGCTACTGTCCAACTTTTTCACCAGATACTCCCCATAGACTCGGTTGTGTGTCAGTTGGTACATTGCTCTGGCTGTAGCACACTGGACTCGTGGGACTGGATGCTCTAAGAAAGGTTGGATGAGGGGGATAGCCTCAGTTGCACCAATAGCTCCCAAAGCTTCTATCACCGCTTCATAAGGCTGGGTTAAGTGCGGTCTTCCCGGTACTTGTACTCCAGCTGCTACACCTCCATCTAGCAATTGCATCAATGCTGGCTTTGCGCTTCTGGCTTGAAGCATCTCCAAAGACTGAGCGGCTGCTTCTCGCACGTAAAAGTCGGAGCATTCCAAGCACTGAATTAAGCCTGGCACAGCTTTCGTATTGCCCAATTTTCCTAGCGCTCTTGCGGCATTGCGTCGGAGAGGATAACCTCCCAGTTCCGTTTTGTCGGCTTCATCCTCTAATGCTGCGATTAAGGCTTCTACAGCATCTGGGAGCTGAACGCGGAACTTCCCCAACCACCAAGCGGCATAATAGCGAAGACCGAGATCTGGCGATCGCAGGTTGGCAATCGCCTCATCGGCTGTGAGTGACGGCGCATTTTCTACAGATTCTTCTGCACTGGTTTCTATCATTGCGCTCTGTCTGGCGTGAAGTGCTTATTCAGCTGTCAATGACTCAATCTTGACGATTGTACCGCCCATACGGGTGATCCGCTGCATCTCCTCATTCATTCGGCTATATGGCACTGTCACAAACACACTACCACTGTTACGGATTTCGTAGTTATTTTTGTCATTTTCGTCGTTTTGCCGCAAGCCTACGACTTCGTAACGAAATATCCGGCTACTTGCTGAAGAAATGCCACCATTACCAACTGTCGTTTGACCGAACATTTTTTTGCTCTCTCCTGTAATATCTGTTACCGAATTATTGTTAATTGTTAATTGTTAATTGCTATCAACCGTTAACTATTAACAATTAACCATTCCCCATTAAGCTGGTGTTACGCTGACGACTTTGCCGCCTTGGCGCTGAATTTGCTGTAGTTTTTCTGAAAGGCGCTCGTAAGGCACAAACAAAGCTGTGCTGCTCCGACGTACCTTTGGGTAGCCTGGGCTGAGAAGTCCTGTTACTTCGAGGCGGTAAACGCGATCGCCTTCTCCCACTGCGTTCCCTAAATTCTTTTGTGGAGCTGCGTCACTGGAGGCGCGGTAGCTCCAATTTTGGTTACTACCAGAAGGGCCGACTATGGAGGAAGCTTTGTTAGTTGCCAGATCGCGTGCCAACCGGGAACCGTTTCCTTCTACCTGAGAGCGATCACTATTGGCATAACCACGGTACAACCGGAATATCCGATTAAAACCTACAGTTTTCTGTCCTGGTTGAGTTTCAAAACCACGATAGTAAGGCACTACATTGTCACCAAAGTTCTGTTGGTACTCGACAGAGTCAATGTAGGAGTCGATTTCGGTATCGTATCCTTGGTTGTGGTACAAGTCATTGTGGTAGCTTACCTCTGACTCATCGTAGGGAGCGCGACCCAATAAATGCTTGTAGTTCAGTTCGATAAATCTGGTTTGGAAATTGTTGTAGAAAAACTTATTCTTATATAGTTCTGATTTGGTAACGCTACGCACAAACTCCCGTACTGTCAGGTTGCCATCCCGCAGGAGTGATTCTGCGCTCTTGAGGCGTTCTGATGCCATCAAATAGTCGTTACCTAAAAGTTGCCGATAAACAGCACGAATTACTGCTTCGACTTCATCTTTGTTTGCGTTAGAACGCAGTTCAATGCGAGGTATATCGCTAAAAGCTTCTGTTCCCAGCCTAGATGATGCTGCTGTAATCGCCATTTTTATTTTCCCTCCCTTAGGCTGTTTGCTAATTGCTAATTGCTAACTGCTAATTGCTAACCGTTAATTACTTATGGCTTTTAGATAAAACAATGCCCGGAGCGAGATTCAACTGCTAAATGATTTCATCCAGCACTTGCATCCCTCTCCGGGCGGGTTCGCTATCTAGCTTAGAGCGTTGATTGCGTAATCGAGGTAGGTGTTTGCTTCGTTAGCAGCTTGACCGGACAAACCGTGATTGCCTTTGATGTGCTTCAAAGCTTCAATGTACCAGCTGGGGGACAAATCAAAAGCGCGGTTGATTTCATCCAAACCAGCGATCAGGTACTCATCCAATGGACCTGTGCCACCCGCAACTAATGAGTAAGTGACAATACGTAGGTAGTGACCGACATCACGGGCACACTTAGACTTACCACGAGAATCAGCAGCGTACTGTGGACCGTTGTATTGAGTGGTATATTGATACTTCTGATACACAGCTTGAGTTGCACCATCAATCAAACGCTGAGCGTTGCTGCTCAAACTGCGAGCTGCTTCCAGGCTAGCTGCAGCACGTTCGTAGCGACCGTTGATAGCTTGGAGTTCGGTGTTGCCCAAAAAACGTCCTTGGGTATCTGCTATTGCGATGGCTTCGGTAATTGGTGTTTTCATCTTTTACAAGCTCCTTATTTTTTTGTAAATCTTGACCAAGCTACCTAATTGTTGTTAGGCTTTGGAATTCTTTTTGTGTTAATTAACCTACAGCAGAAGCAGCGCGGTCAAAGTAGCTAGCTACTTCAGACATCAATTGGCTGCAATCACCTTTGGTGATACCGTTAGGATCGTTAGCAATTTTAACTGCAGCTTCTTTCATTTTCTGAACGCCAACTGCTACAGAAGAACCAGGAGTACCCAAAGCTTGGTAGGTTTCGCGCAAGCCGTTCAAGCAACGATCATCAAGTACACTTGCATCACCTGCAATAATTGCGTAGGTAACATAGCGTAAGATGATTTCCATGTCGCGGAGGCAAGCAGCCATGCGACGGTTGGTGTAAGCGTTTCCACCATTAGCGATCAGTTGGGGCTGTTCTTCAAACAAAGAGCGAGCAGCATTGGTAACAATGGTGGAAGCATTGCTGGTGATCCGGTTAACGGTATCCAAGCGCTTGCTACCGTCTTTCACTAGGTTGCTAAGAGCATCGATTTGCTCACTGCTGAGAAAATCACCTCTGGAGTCAGCTTGAGAAACTACCTTTGCAAATGCGTCTAACATGGACTCTATTCTCCTAATTTCTTAGTTGAGTGCTGTTTCGATTAAAACTGGTAATGTTTTATCAATTGGGAACGATGTAACAACTGACACTATATCAAACTGTTTCTCAACTCGCCCCATAATTACTACATTACTACGAAAATGCACAATTATGAGAGACTGGAGTGATTTTATGAGAAACGGCAAACTTTACGAATTGATTGCCTTGTTTAACTTTTGTCTGTTATTTAACCCCCCCAGATTATGTTTATACAACGCTATAGGGGCATAATCTGTTACAAATTGTTAAGAAAATAACAGGAGCAATAAGAAAACCCTCAAATCCTTTACATATAAGGGCTGTAACTAAGAAAAGTGGCATTTATTCTTAACAAGACTTTACAGTTTATTTCTTTAATCTGTAAAGTCTTGTTACTTATATTTTCTTAATATTTCTGTAATTGCTGAAATGGCAATGTATCTAAGTCTTTGCTGACAGCTATCGTTCACCGCCAAATGTAAAGAATGATTAAGGAATCAGACAGAGAATATTGCCGCTAGTTTTTGAAAAAATAGTGAGGAGACAGCAGTTATTCAGTTTTTATCTCTCTTCCGATCTCGAATTGTCCCCCTCTTGGTACAAACTGCTCCAAGGCGTTTGCAATTCGAGAGAGTACAACTTTATCTGACTCCAGATCGCTTGCCTGTTGCAAGGCAGCATAAGCAACTGAAGTAGCAATTTCTTGTAAAGAGACAGCAGCTGCGTAACGCAGTCCCCAATCTTCAGGTGTGAGTAAAGCCCATGTCAGTTTTTCCACAGCAAAGTTGTACTGCGTGGTGGTATTTGACGCGCACAAAGAAAATGTCTTCCCCATGTCAATTGGGAAAGAGCCTTGGAAATTAGTGCATATGCGTCCTAGTCCCCGTGCTGCAATACGACGGATGTTTCCCTGACAGTGATTAGCTACTGTTGTGCCGACAACTTCAGCTAACAAATCAGTTGCCCTTGAATCACCAATTTGGGCTAAAGCTTGAATGATGTGAGCTTGTAAACCCTGATCAGTAGAATTACGGTAGGCAATAACCAGTGGTTCTACGGTTGCAGGCGCTAACTTTACCAAAACTTCAATAGCAGTAGTACGTACAGAAGGATGGTGATGGCTCAATGCTTGAATTAAAGCAGCGATCGCCGCTTCAGTGCTTCCACAAGCAGCGATCACCGTCATTGCAGAGATAGCATCTGTCGGCAATGAGGCATCGTTCAATTGCGAAATTAATCTCTCGATGTCTTGATTTTGTGTATTCATTGTTATGTAATGGGGGAGTAAGGGCGTGGGGGAATGGGCGAGATTGGGAGGACTCAGAATACAATTTTTTCTCTCCCGTGGAAAAACCTGTAAAAAACGAGCTTTGCCGACGTATCCGTGAAAAAAATGGGGCAACCTTGTTTTATTGATCTGTCGGCGGCATCACTAACTAGTACAGCGGGCGCGTAAATAAAGCAACCCTGACGCTCGTTCCTCGCTAA
>CALMVQ010000007.1 GCA_937873135.1 uncultured Scytonema sp.
CTGATGGGTACTTATTTTATACGGTAACTCAATCAATCCTGTGAACGGTTACCTTAGCGAGCTATAGTATGGGGACTAATAGAGCGAGAGAACTTCGGATCAAAAATTTTCAGCAGGATCTCGATAAGCTGGAAAAAGATTATAACGCACTTGCTGAGAAAAAGAGAAGGGAAAGTAATCCTCAAGAACAAAATAACTTGCAACTACAGCTTGAGCATATTACTAACCAGGTGGAAGATATTCAGCAAGAACTTCAGAAACTAAAACAGCAACAGGAAAAAGATAATATTGAGAGTCTGCTAGAAATACTGACTAACTTTAAAGAAAATTCAAGTTGTATTACAAGGGCATATCGAGCTTGTTCTCCTGAAGGTTGGACTTACGTCCCAAATAATGATATTGAAGAAATTTTTGCAGATGTGGAAAAAATGCCGAAAGGAAGCTCGAAGTATACAAAAGTTGAGCATTTTGTGGCTTGCTTAGTTGCAGATTCCAAAAATTCATCATCGGCTTTTAGACAATTAAAGCAGTGGGCAGAGGAGAATATAAATGAATTTTCCGAGTTATTAAATCAAGAAATCAATAAATTGAATGAAAAAAAGAAAAATGGAAATTCATATTTACTGATTGTATTTGATCAAAGTAATCAGAAATCAGCAATTACTCAAAAAGTAGATTATTATACTGTTAAAGCGTGGATTATTGAAGATAGTGAAACTTACAACTATGAAACTGGTGTTGGTTGCGAACCGATTACTCTACCTGAGTTTGATGAAAAAAGCTTTGCTATTGATGAAATTGACAAAATATTAAATAAGTGTTTAGAAGAAATTATTAAATATGATTATAATTATTTAACAATTGAAATATTTCTTCCACTAGCTGTACTAAACCATCCTGTTGATTGCTGTAGATGTGAAGATAAGTTAGATTTGGGTTTGAATAATACATTGATTGGACAAGATTACAGAGTTGTGGTTCGCTCCTCCGAACGATTGACAGATTATTATAAGCGGCTTCGTAAAGATTGGTGGGAGCCGAAATGGAAAATATTACAACAGTTTACACAACCCTCTGCTTGCAGTGCTTTTATACTAGGAGATGAAGAAAATGTAAATGATTTAATTTACGAGTTACGGTTACAAACAAACATTGGTTTAAAGATTGTAAAAGCACCTAAAAACATAGGTAAAGGAAGCATTTTTGCGGCAATCTTAAAAACTGGAATTCCTGTGGCTTTGTGGTTGAAAAAAAATACCGAAAATTTAGACTGCCAATCAGAAATCGAGCAAATCCTAAGTGGCCGCATTCATGATTTACCTGAGACTATAAGAAGGAAACGTGAGGATGCTCAGGATTCAGACACTCACATTGGACATCATCTTTCCTTACTATGGGAAGACCCTTATCGCCTACCTCCTAGTATTAATTACTCTATGTAAATGAGTTATGAGTGACTGGAAAATTTTTCAAGGTACTGGTAAACATCATGATGGTATTAAAAATTTACCACCGCCACCAAGTTGGCGTCAATTTAGCAGCAATGATATCAACAAGGAACCACGTGGTGCTACTTTTCAAGCTCGTCCTGAAGAAATTGCGCTAGTCAATGCAGCTCTTTATCTGCGACGCCCATTATTAGTGACAGGAAAACCAGGCATAGGAAAAACATCACTGGCGTATAGGGTTGCTTATGAGTTGGAATTGGGTGAAGTTTTGTATTGGCCGATTACAACTCGCACTACGCTTAAAGATGGTCTTTATTATTATGATGCAATTGGTCGTTTGCAGGATGCTCAGCAACAATATAAAGAGAACAAGGATCTGCAACAAGACAAGGATAATAAGGATCAGCAACAAGACAAGGATAATAAAGATAATTTAAAAGAAATTGGTAAGTATATTCAACTCGGACCTCTGGGAACAGCACTATTACCATCCGATAAGCCACGAGCACTACTCATTGACGAAATTGATAAAAGCGATATTGACTTGCCTAACGACTTACTTCACGTATTTGAAGAGGGACAGTTGGAAATTCCTGAGTTGATTCGGATTGCAGAGAAGTTGCCAACTGTTGAAGTGCGAACTGCTTATAAAGACGAAACTGAGGAAACTCGCAAAGATATCAAAGTTACTATAAATCAGGGACGCATACACTGTCAGGCTTTTCCCTTCGTTATCTTAACAAGCAACGGGGAGCGAGACTTTCCGCCTCCCTTCTTGCGTCGCTGTCTGCGGTTGAATATGATAGAGCCTGACCCGGAAGAGCTAGCAAAAATTGTTGAGACTCATTTAGGTAAAGATGAGAAGATTAGAGAACAAGCTCAGGATTTAATAACCAAGTTTCTGGAAAAGCGGAAAAAAGGGGATTTAGCAACGGATCAACTACTTAATGCTATTTATTTGATGACTCGCCAATATGCGCCTACAGGCGAAGAAAAAGAAAAGTTGATTGAACAATTGTTAAAACACCTCACTAGTACAGAAGATTAATGATCCAGCAGGTAACTCGCCATCTTGGTATTGCTTCTCTAAGCGTCCTGTTAAAGCAGGTTCAACTAGACTTAGATGGAGAAGAAATGGCAGATGTCCTCTGGTTGGCAATTCAAATGGGTGAGGTTGAGGTGACTTCTACTGTCGAACCAGCAGTTGAAGAACCCCAAACAACAATTGAAATTGAAACTGCTGTTTCTCAACCAACGCCACCGCCTGTTTATACTGCTTCTAGCCCACCTTCACTACCTGCTTATCTTCCCAATTCGTCACCTGAGCAGCTACAGAAGAAAACTGTATCTGAAGGCATTCCATTTCCAGCTCCCGCAGCCCCAGGATTACGTAATTCTCTGGCTTTAGCACGTGCGCTGCGTCCGCTCATGCGTAAAGTGCCTTCTCAAACTAAAACGGTTTTAGATGAAGAAGAAACCGTTACGCAAATTGCCGAAAAAGGAATTTGGGCACCAGTACTTAAGCCAGCACCTGAAAGATGGTTAGATTTGGCTTTAGTGGTTGAGGAATCTCGTTCAATTGCAATCTGGCAAGAAATAATTACTGAGTTCCAAAGACTTACGGAACTGCAAGGTGCTTTTCGGTATGTCTGTACTTGGAGCTTGAAAACTGACGAAAATGCTGAAATTAAACTTTATCCTAGGCAGAACTTATCAGCAAATAAGCAACGCCCCCGTAGTCACAAGGAATTATTAGATCCAGCAGGTAGACGTTTAGTATTGTTAATTAGTGATTGCACCTCTGTGGTTTGGCGTCAGGGCAAGATTCACGCCCTCTTAAAGCTTTGGTCTAATTTTGGTCCCCTTGCCATTGTTCAACTGCTACCGGAACGGTTGTGGATGAGAACTGCTATGGGCATTGGGTTTCCAGTGCAGTTAAGCGCTTTAGCACCAGGTGTCCCCAACACACAGCTGATGGTTGATGGGCTGCCTGTTTGGGAAGATGTAAATGTTGCTAACGCTATCACTGTGCCTGTGATTACGTTAGAGCCTGATTCTTTGCGACAATGGTCACGAGTAGTAGCTGGAGTAGGAAGTACTAAAACGGCAGGGATTTTGTTTGAGTCGTCTTTAGTTGTTGCTCAATCACACGTATCAACGGATACTCTTAAACTCTCGGCGACAGAATTGGTAAAACGGTTTCGGGCAACTGCATCTCCTCTAGCTAGGAGCTTAGCTGGATTAATGGCAGCAGTTCCTGTGAGTTTGCCTGTAGTTCATCTCATCCAGGAAAATCTGCTGAAAGAGTCTATGCAGGTTCATGTTGCTGAAATCTTCATGAGTGGGCTTTTACAACCCCTGACATCTGATAGTGTAGCTCCCAAAGGTGAAATTGTTCAGTATAAGTTTGTTGAGGGAGTAAGAGAGTTATTAATAGATTCCGTTGGCATTACAGATGTTGATGAAGTGCTGGAGGTCGTCTCTCAGTATATTGCACGTAGAGTTGGTCTATCGATTAAAAATTTTACAGCCCTGCTATCCCCTAATACTGATTGGGACAAAGCAACACAGCAGGAAATTATACCCTTTGCCCAAATCGCTACTCAGGTTTTACGCCGTTTAGGAGGAGAGTACGCTGCTCTAGCAGAACAATTAGAACGAAAGCCTCGATTTATTCCCAAGCATCCAGATAATAATCTTCCTAAAATATTAACCTTTGAGTTTGAAGTAGCAACCACCACTCTCGAAGCAGAGACAGAAACATCTCCAGGTATTCACCTGCAACCTTTTGAATTTGAAGTCGCACTTATAGAGGTTAATCAATCTGCTCCAAATACAGGTAGTCCTCTCCAAATCGCAGAAGAGATGGTTTTTACGAAAACAGGACAACATCTCAATGATATTGAACAGTTGATACTACAGGGAACATTCGCCAATCAAACTTATGAGCAAATTGCAGCGTCAACAAAATACTCTGCGCGTCATCTAAGCAATGTTGCTCTCAAGCTATGGGAAGTTCTATCAGAAGTGCTTGGTGAAAAAGTTACTAAAAGAAATCTTCAAAACGTCTTGGAACAATGGACTGCTCGTCGTCGTTTAACCATTCGTCGTCATCGTCAGCAGGCTCAGGGCTTTATTGAAGAATTAGAAAACGGAGTGCATCTAGAGATGGTAGCCATTCCTTCTGGAAGCTTTCTGATGGGATCAAGAGAAGATGAGCCTGAGCGCTATAGCAATGAAGAAAGTCCTCAGCATACAGTCACAATTAAATCGTTCTTCTTGGGTAAGTATCCGTCTCACCAAAAGACTGAAAAATCTGCCAGCCTCATTACAAGTAAGGGGTTTAGAGCCAACGTTGAAGCGGAAAAATCGCCCCAATTGTCAACTGGTATACAAAAAGAACAACTTTTCATGGGGCGATTTTTCCGGAGGCTGGCAGATTTTTCTAGGTAAAAGCCCAACCGGTAACACAGGCACAGTGGCAAGTCGTCGCCTCTCTCCCAAAAGTGAACCGGGAGATTAAGTCAAATCCATCTCACTTTAAAGGAAAAAATCTTCCTGTTGAGCAAGTTTCCTGGTATGATGTTATGGAGTTTTGCGATCGCCTTTCCCAATACACTGGTAGACCTTATCGTCTCCCCAGTGAAGCTGAGTGGGAATATGCAGCTCGTGCAGGTACGACAACTCCATTTCACTTTGGTGAGACGATAACGTCTGAGTTAGCAAACTATGATGCTAACTACACTTATGGTGCGGGTACCAAAGGGATTTTTCGCCAGAAAACAACACCTGTTGGGAGCTTTGGCGTAGCAAATGCTTTTGGGTTATACGATATGCACGGGAATGTCTGGGAATGGTGTGCCGACCATTGGCATGGTGATTACGAGGGAACACCAGAAGACGGAAGTCATTGGATTGAGAATGATAATGATAATCAAGGGCGTTTGCTGCGCGCTGGTTCGTGGGGCGACAATCCTCCATACTGCCGTTCGGCGTGTCGCCTCTACAACGGTGCGGGCGACAGGGACTACGTCATCGGTTTTCGTGTTGTGTGTGCTGCTGCGTGGACTGAGTAGCCCTTTATACTTTTGTCCTCTTGCCCTTTGCGCTTTTCATTTTTTCCTGGCGAGCGGAGCGAGCGTAATTTTTTTTTAGGACAGACTGTTTGCTCACTGGACTGGTGGGATACTGAAAGGGAAGGTTTCTTCTGCTAATTTTGCGCTCGCTCTGTCATCATAACACATTTTAGAAATCTTTCATAATGATAAACAAAATATTACGTGGGTAAGAATCAATGCCAAAAACCGTTATTAAACGTTCTCGACGGACAGCAAAATATTTTATTGAAGACTTGGGCAGTGGAATTGAACTTGAGATGGTGCTGATTCCTGGCGGCAGTTTTCTCATGGGATCGCCAGAAGATGAACCTGAGCGCTATAGCAATGAAAGTCTTCAACATGAAGTCACCATTCAACCTTTTTGCATGGGTAAGTATCCGGTCACTCAAGCACAGTGGAAAGCAGTAGCCTCTCTCCCACAAGTTAACAGGGAACTCGACGCTGATCCATCTCGCTTTAAAGGGGAAAATCACCCTGTTGAGCAAGTTTCTTGGTCTTATGCTGTTGAGTTCTGCGATCGCCTCTCCTCCCACACTAAAAGATTATATCGCCTTCCGAGTGAAGCGGAATGGGAATATGCTTGTCGTGCTGGAACTACTACCCCATTTCACTTTGGTGAGACAATTACAACAGATTTAGCAAATTATGATGGTACAGATGACAAAGAAGGTAAATGGTCAGGTTCTTATGGTCAAGGTCCTAAAGGGATTTACCGCGAGCAAACAACACCTGTTGGCAGCTTTGGCGTAGCGAATGCCTTTGGTTTATACGATATGCATGGGAATGTTTGGGAATGGTGTGCCGACCATTGGCATGATAATTACGAAGGAGCGCCCAAAGACGGAAGCGCGTGGCAAAATAATGATAATGATAATGATAATGATAATCAAAATTCCTTGCTGCGCGGTGGTTCGTGGGACTACAATCCTCCTTACTGCCGTTCGGCGTGTCGCCACTACGTCGATGCGGGCGTCAGGAGCAACGGCATCGGTTTTCGTGTTGTGTGTGCTGCTGCGTGGACTGAGTAGCGCTTTATATTTTTTATCTTTTGCCCTTTACCCTTTTCTCTTTTTCCTTGCGAGCGAAGCGAGCTTAAAAATTTTTTGAAAAATGGACGAATTACCAATTATTCAAAAAACCTATGATTTAATCAAATGGTACATACCAATTCTTAACCGTCTCCCACGGGATCATAAATTCCTGCTGGGTGACCGGATGATAACTGGACTGTATGATTTGTTAGATGATTTAATTATAGCTAAATATGCTCCCAATAAATTAGCTAAATTAGAATCTTTGAACAGCAGGTTAGACATTTTACGCCATCAGACCCGTCTTTTAATAGACTTTGGACTCATTAAAGTTCAACGCTATGAATATGCGGGACAACTCATCAACGATATCGGTACAGACTTGGGAGGATGGATTAAACAACAACGCAAGCGGCAAACATCTCTATGAAGCGTTACGGCAATCTTTGGTTTCAAGTAATTGATTTCGAGAATCTGTTACAAGGAGCCCGACAGGCGCAACGGGGGAAGCGGTTCCGAGAAAATGTCTTAGCTTTTAACTATAGCTTAGAACAAGAACTAGAGCGACTCAAGACAGAACTGGAGTTAAAAACTTATCAACCGGGCGCTTATAAGACCTTTGAGATAGTAGAGCCAAAGCGGCGAATGATTTCTGCTGCCCCTTATCGAGATAGAGTAGTGCATCATGCTTTGTGTAATATTATACTACCAATTTTCGAGCATACATTTATTGCCGATTCTTACGCCAATCGAGTAGGTTTTGGGACTCATCGTGCTTTACGGAGATTCACAAGCTTTGCTCGCTCCAGCCGTTATGTTCTCCAGTGCGATATCCGTAAATATTTCCCCAGCATTGACCACGAAATTCTCAAATCTCTCGTGCGCCGTAAGCTGAAATGCAAGGAGACGCTGTGGTTAACCGATACTATTATTGATAATAGCAACCAACAAGACCCAGTTTTAGATTATTTTCCTGGAGATGATTTGCTGACACCCCTGCAACGACGGCGAGGCTTACCAGTCGGCAATCTCACCAGTCAGTTTTTTGCCAACATTTACCTCAACGGATTTGACCATTTTGTCAAACAACATCTTAAAGCAAAGAAGTACATTCGCTATGTGGATGACTTTGCCCTATTTTCGGACGACTGGAAATTTCTTGCCGAAGCACGAGCAGCGATAGAAAATTATTTAGCCGGATTGAGAGTGAAAATTCACCCTGTCAAAAGTCAATTATTTGAAACGCGGCACGGAGCTAATTTTTTAGGGTTTCGGATTTTACCTGACCGCATTCGAGTACGGACAGAAAACTTAAGACGCGCTAAAAGACGACTTAGGCGAATGCAACAAGAGTATACTCAAGGTAAGATTAGAAAGAAAGAAGTTTCGCAATCCATTCAAAGCTGGTTTGCCCATCTAGAACACGGCGATACCTGGAGATTGCGGCAACAGATATTCGCTACTCTGGTTTTTACCAGAGGGTGAAGACGGGACAGGCACCCCCGAATGCTGCGCGGTGGTTCGTGGAACAACAATCCTCAAAACTGCCGTTCGGCGTGTCGCAACAACAACGATGCGGGCGACAGGAACAACAACATCGGTTTTCGTGTTGTGTGTGCTGCTGCGTGCGCTCTTCTGTACCAGAACTGGCGGATGGGAATTCGTCGGGCGTGTCTTAGGAGAGTCCAGACCTGTTCCGGTGATGCTGGTGACAGTATCCGAAAATCAAACCTGGTGGGGTAGCTTGGTAGGCGTTAAGCTGAACAGCTGCCCTGCCTTTAAGCATATAAGCGCTTGATACGCAGCCGTTTGGGCAAATGGCATTTGAAACTTACTCCCGAACCGCCTTGGCTGACGTCACGTCTCTTGACGAACGCGCAGCGTCTCGCTCCAAAAGACAAGGCAGTGTGCATGAGGTGTTTACCCGCTCCCTTGCGACTAGCGTTGGGCTTCCCCGCGTTGAAGCAACTGTCGTGCCAAGAGCGCCAAGAAAATTAAAAGAAAGTAGGTAATTTTACACTCAGCAAGGGTAGTTAAGATAAAGTATATCCTCCCAAACTTAATTTGTCAACACTCATTCCCAAGTTATGGTACAAACAATACAAGCTAGAGATATTAGTCTTTATGAATTAGAAGAAAAATTTGCTTTGCAACTCACTCAAGATGCACATTTTTTCGCAGAATGGACAGATAATTTACCACTATTGACTGAGCCAGACAAGTTATCTTTAAAAAGAGTAAAAAGCAACTATTTAAACTTAACTAAACGTCGTCCGATGGTAACCGTTCACAGGATTGATTGAGTTACCGTATAAAATAAGTACCCATCA
>CALMVQ010000008.1 GCA_937873135.1 uncultured Scytonema sp.
GCTAGAAAGTTTACTCTGTCTAGTTTTCAGTCTTTTTATTACGTCGAACTCAGGTAATTGGGTGTTGGCAAGACTTGGAGGACTTGGATGTGAAAGTGGACAAGTCCGGGAAAACCGAACCGCTCATCAGACGGTACTCACTGACGGGAATTGGCTCAAATGGGCTTTTTTCCGTTCAAAAATCTTCCTTGTCTGCCAATCTTCTTGTCTCCCAAGTCTTATCTTCACCAGAATGTCAAAAACCTACCCTTGTCAGGGGGCTAGGGGAGATGGCATTCTGTATGTGACTCAAACGATAACCGCTATAGTCTAAATTCTAGTCCAGTACTAAGGCTAACTTTCTTTAAAAATGTTAGAACCTTCTGACATCTGTATAAGTAAAAATACTGTGAAAAACATTTCATTAGGAGGTGACTTTGAAACTCCGATATTTGTATCGAAATTGGTAAAATTATATGAGTAAAAAGTCCGAAAAGCTTACATCTATATAGTTTCATCTTACAAGATATCAAAATATTTAATCTTCAAGTTGGGAATTTTATTTCTCAAATTTGAATCTTACATTTTTCTATCTAGAAATGGGATTTATATAGAATTCATACATATATTTTTTGAGAACAGACATAGAAAATTGTTTATCTGTTATAGATGGAATGTATCAATCTGAGGACTTTTGAGTGTTAACTGTTAGCCGATAACAGCTACAACAAATTTAAATAGGACTCATGAGACATACAGTATCAAACGTAACAATTATATTTTCTGAATAACTCTATTATGAACTTAACAGTTTCTCCTAGTACGATCGCAATCGTTGGAGGCGGCTTGAGTGGTTCTCTAGTTGCCGCAAATCTGATGCAAAATGCAACTACACCAATGTCGATTAAGTTAGTTGAACGTCATTTGGAAGTAGGCAGAGGAGTTGCTTACAGTACGCAAGTTAAGGACCATTTGCTGAACGTTCCCGCAGGCAAGATGAGTGCCTTTCCAGATGAACCAGATCACTTTCTAAATTGGTTGCATAAGAACGGACATGTTGGAGTAAAAGCATCCACCTTTGTTCCACGTCAAGTGTATGGAGATTACGTGCAGGCAACCTTAAGCGAAGCGGAGGCGAATGCCCCGGCTGATGTCCGTTTAGAACGAATTGTGGATGAAGCGATCGCCATTAAAACAAAAAGCCAAAGAGTGATGGTGTCTCTGAAAAGACAGTGTTTGAACGTTCAAAAGGCTGTGCTAGCGTTGGGCAATTTCCCCGCATCTCTCCCAGAACCTATTGCCTCAGTAGACAACCACAATCGCAATATCAGAGATGCTTGGGCTGATGATGCGATCGCAGACTTGAATCCAGAAGATACCATTCTGTTGATAGGAACCGGGTTAACGATGGTAGATACGGTTGTTGCCTTGCTCGCGAAAGAATTCCGGGGAAAAATCCATACAGTCTCCCGTCACGGCTTCATGCCGTTTTCTCACAAACCAACAACTCCCTTACCAATATTTATTCACCCAGAGACGGCACCAAAAACCGCGCGAGAACTCCTACATTTAGTACGTCACGAAGTGCGACTTGCAGGCGATCGCGAACAAGATTGGCGTGCTGTTATTGATGCACTCCGCCCGGTGACTCAAGAACTCTGGCAAACACTCCCATTAAACGAACAAAAAAGATTTCTCCGCCACGTCAAAGCCTACTGGGAAGTTCACCGCCACCGGATTGCCCCTGAAATTGCCGAAATGTTGGATGCGGCGATCCAATCTGGTCAACTTGTCCACTATGCAGGTAGGATTCAAACTTGTCAGGAGTTTGAGAATAAAGTTGCCGTAACAATTCGCGAACGAGGGACACAAGCAAATATTGTTTTACAGGTAAATCGAATTGTTAACTGCACGGGATCGAACTGTAACTACCGTAAATTGCAGCATCCATTAATCTCCAGCTTAGAAGAACAACGACTGATTCGTCCTCATGCTTCTTCAGTTGGAATTGATACTGCTTTTAACGGTGCGTTAATTGATGCAGAAGGAAAGTCCTCTGAACTTTTATACACAATAGGGACACCACGTAAAGGAAATCTTTGGGAAACCACGGCTGTTCCAGAAATTAGCCTTCAGGCAGCAAATTTGGCACAAGAGTTACTAAAATCCCTTCATCCCAAACCCTATATTGTTGGCGATTGGTTTGCTCCCAATCAATCGAGTGTGTTGCCAAAACCTGTGATGCTTTTCCGTCAACTGTTTGATAAAGAGTCGAGTACCTACACTTACTTGATTGCCGATCCAAAAACGAAAGTAGCCATTCTCGTCGATCCTGTCTTAGAACAAGTCGAACGCGATCTCCAAGTCATTCGAGAACTAGAACTCACTTTACACTCCTGTTTGGAAACCCACATCCACGCCGATCACATCACTGGAGCAGGCAAACTCAAGGATCTGACGAATTGTCTGAGTATCTTGCCTCGCTATTCGGAGACGACATGTGCAGATCGCTTGATTGCTGATGGAAATACTTTGCAGCTGGGCAACATTCAAATTCGAGCGATCGCTACTCCGGGACACACAAACAGTCACATGGCTTACTTAGTGAATGGGACTCACTTGTTAACCGGAGACGCACTGTTTATCCGAGGCTGCGGCCGTACTGACTTCCAGGACGGTGATGCCGGATTGCTGTATGATGCTGTCACTCAGAAGCTCTTCAGCTTACCAAATGATACTTTAGTCTATCCTGCTCACGACTACCAGGGACGAACAGTATCTACTATTGGCGAAGAAAAGCGTTGGAATCCCCGCTTTGTCGAACGCAGTCGCAGCCAGTTTATCACCCTCATGAATAACCTGAACCTGCCCTATCCTAAAAAAATGTTGTCAGCGGTACCAGCAAATCAACATGGAGGTATTCTAGTTGCATTAGACTATCAAATATGAAAATTGGGAATCAATAATCAACTCAATCAGGCATTCCTCCCGACGCTGAAATGTACTAAATGAGGCGTCGGGAGGAATGCCCGGTTTGAAAAGTCGCGTTTTATCACGTTCGCCTAATTACTTACTTATAAATAGAAGATCGGCTTGTAGTTGCGCTGTCTTCGCTCTTGACAGTTTTGAGCGTACCCCTTCGGGGATGCCGCAGGCTAGACAGCGCAACTACAAACTTTCCGCATGAGTGTTCAACCGAACTTAATATGACTATAGCTCGTTATCGAAAACATACCCGATAAAAAAAGTCGGGTATGTTTGACGTGTATTTTGGCTCGTGATAGTATCAAACCACAGTTGATGGCAAACCAGGGAGAAGGAGAATATGACTCAGGCGATTGAAACCCATAACCAAGCAACCACTGGCAACCTTAAAGCATTGAAGTGCAAGGAATGTGGCACTGAATATGAACTCAAAGCAACTCATGTTTGTGAATTGTGCTTTGGTCCATTGGAGGTTAGCTATGACTATAACGCCATACGTCGCACGGTTTCTCGGGAAACGATTCAAGCGGGGCCAAATTCAATCTGGCGTTACCGTCCGTTTTTACCTGTGGCAACGGACAATGTTATAGATGTGGGAACTGGTATGACTCCCTTGGTTCGTTCCAATCGCTTGGCACGTCGCCTTGGTTTAAGCAAGCTGTATATCAAGAATGATGCCGTTAACATGCCTACCCTCAGCTTCAAGGATAGGGTGGTGTCAGTCGCCCTCTCTCGGGCACGGGAATTAGGCTTTACCACCGTTTCTTGTGCTAGCACTGGGAACTTGGCAAACTCTACTGCTGCGATCGCCGCCCATGCTGGTTTAGACTGCTGTGTCTTTATTCCTGCCGATTTGGAAGCAGGTAAAATTTTAGGTAGCTTGATTTACAGTCCTACTCTCATGGCTGTTAAGGGCAATTACGATCAAGTAAACCGTCTGTGTTGTGAAGTCGCAAATACACAAGGTTGGGGTTTTGTCAATATCAACCTGCGTCCCTACTACTCAGAAGGTTCTAAAACTCTTGGCTTTGAAGTGGCAGAACAACTGGGTTGGGAACTCCCTGACCATATTGTTGCACCTCTAGCATCAGGGTCATTATTTACTAAGATTTATAAAGGCTTCAACGAATTTGTGGAAGTTGGTTTGGTAGAAGGCAAGAACGTTCGGTTCAGTGGCGCACAAGCAGAAGGATGTTCACCCATTGTCGAAGCATATAGAGAAGGACGGGACTTTATCAAGCCAGTGAAGCCGAATACAATTGCGAAATCCATTGCGATCGGCAATCCAGCTGATGGGATATACGCTGTAGAGATAGCCAAGAAAACTGGTGGTGCAATAGAATCAGTAACTGATGCGGAAATCATTGAAGGCATGAAGCTGCTTGCAGAAACCGAAGGTATCTTTACCGAAACAGCAGGTGGCACAACCGTTGCCGTGTTGAAAAAACTGGTAGAAGCTGGCAAAATTAACCCAGATGAAACTACAGTGGTGTATATCACTGGAAACGGTTTGAAAACTCAAGAAGCCGTACAAGGTTATATCGGCGAACCTTTAACAATTGAGGCGAAACTCGATAGCTTTGAACGAGCGCTGGAACGTTCTCGTACACTTGATCGTTTAGAATGGCAGCAAGTTCTTGTTTAGGAACGTGGGTAGTGAATAGTTAAAAAGTAGTTGGTCGTCAGTGAAATAACCAATACCTTATAACTAACACTCAATAACTAGCAACCAGCAACTAACATCCAACAACTACCAACCAACAATGATCAAAGTTTTAGTTCCCACTGCTTTGCAAAAATTCACCAATAATCAAGCCATGTTAGAATGCAGTGGCGGTAATATTACCGAACTATTCGACTCTCTTGAAAAAAGCTGTCCTGGTATCAAATCGCGGTTGTGCGATGACGGAGGACAGCCAAGGAGGTTTTTGAATTTGTACGTGAATAGCGAAGATATTCGCTTTTTAGACGGAACAAATACATCCCTCAAAGATGGTGATGAAGTCAGTATTGTTCCTGCCGTTGCAGGTGGTTGAGCGAACAGAACGCGATACAGAAGCGCCTTGGCGCTTCTGTAAATTTCCTCACTCCTCATTTCCCAGTGTGCTTCTTTCTTCCTTTGAGGCTTTCGTAGGTATAGCCGTACTTTCTGAAATTCAGAGTATCTACAGGTTTAACAATATCGTCTGGAGAGAACTTGGGTAATAAAGATAATAAATCTCCAGGACCCCAATTTGCAGGAGTGGACTCACCTCCGTCCCAAGGCCACAATCTGTCGTTGAGGTTTTCTCCATAATGACCGCCTGAAGCAGGATAATAGTCGCTTCCAGCATGTCCGTTTTGCTGCCATTCAGCCCAGAGGCGATCAACATTGGAATGAATTAGCCAAAAGATTGGATCGTTGATAGAACTGGAAAGGTCAGCCATTGTACCTAGAGAAGAGGGACGACCGACAGTAAAGTCAAAAGTAGCGCCACCGACAAAGCTGTGGAAATAGTTATGCAAAAAGACACCCTGCGTTTGTTGACCTGTGCTGTCAACTTTGATAAATCCTTCTAAAGCTGGGCGGAAAGTGTTATAGTCATCGATTGCAAGGACTTGCTCGATGTCTTCTTTGGGAACAGGATAATTATTTGTCGGGGGTACTTCCAGAAAGCGTGAGATGGCGTTACCAAATGTTTCTCCGGTGGATGACTTGAAATGTAACTCGGGAATTGCAACCCATCCATTATCTACTGTAAAAGGACCGGAGACAACAGGTCCCCCTTGAACACTAATCGTGGGGATGTTAGATGGTGGCCCTTGAGCGTCGGAACCCGTCGTACCGGATGAATTAGGGATATTGGAGGGTGGTCCTTGAGCATCAGAACCCGTCGTACCGGAGAAATCTGAGAAGTTGGTGCTTGTTCCTTCACTGCCAGAAGCAGTCGTCGGTCCTGCACTTTGACTGTTATCGAGTGGGACATTTAAAGTGACTCCTTGACCGTTTGGTCCCATAAAGTCATCACTAAAGACAACATCCAATGCTTGAGGATCTGTCCAATCCCAGTAGGGAATTGTCACATTGGGGTTGACTGATTGCAAGGCTTTTTCAAATCTATAGACCAACTCGCGGTGCCACGGTAGTATGAGCGCACTTTCATGAGCACCGTCATGTCCAGCCGCAGGACCTTGGGCACTGTCAAACATTAAACCCATTGCTCCCACATGTACTGCCACAAACTGGTCGTAAATACTGATATTACTACCGTCTGGGATTGTAGTTTTTAGTGTTCGCACGGCCTCAACAAATGCGCTTTTCTCTTCTGGTGTTAAGTCAAGAACATTCTTTCTTACATTTGCCGGATGAGCGATAATATTTCTGCTAGCAATCAGGTTACGATCTGGGAAGTTAACCTTGTTAATGGAATTAATGCTATTGTAGCGAGCTGAAACGCGATCGCTATGAGCAATGCCTTTGAGTATCTGATTTGATATCTGTTGCTTGTCATGCGGAGCATTAAAAGAAGTTGCTGGAGTGCCAAAGATGACCACAAAGACAGCGACTACACCAGCAATGATTGCCGTTTTGATAGTTTTACGGTTAGCTTTCATACTCTACACTTGACGATATTTTTAAATTCCAAGGTTTTTTTACGAACTCAACTAAAAGTTCCAGTAGCGTTAGTATATAAATTTACATATTCTCAACTAGCAGCCAATAGAAAATCTTTCGTAAAAACCTTCTATTCTTTCGCAATATGACAAAACGTCATACTTCACTGACATATAAGGAAGCAATGATGATTTTCCATCGGCGCTTTATGGAGTCACTTGCCAAGACGAATTTTGAATTACAAGCGAACGGTAGCAGGCTCTCCTATGCCAAAATGAAAGTGACCGATACCTCAAGGTGAGCGATCGCTCTATTAGCTAAAAGGATTGACCTGAGCAATGGCAGAAGAAACCAATCATAATGAAGCGGGAGAGGTAGCTCCCAGCACTGTTGACAAACAAGCACCCAGTGTCGCTGAAGAACACGCTCCCAGTACTGACTCCGACGTAGCGACAGACATTCCTACCGCTAACACGCCAGATCCAAAAGCGGCAAATCCAGAAGTTAACCCAAACGCGGCCAAAGCTGCACCCAAGCAAGAAAAGCCAGCAGCAGAACATAAGCCACCGAAAGCAGCCAAGGAAGCCGATGCCGGAGATGAGCCAGCAGCAGATAAAAAGGCCGCAGCAGAACGTAAGCCACCGAAAGCAGCCAAGGAAGGGGCTGCCGAAGATGAGCCAGCAGCAGAGAAGGAAGACGCCGGAGGAGATAAGCCAGCCAAGGCAGCAGCGAAGAAAGAAAAAGCTCCATCTGTAGAAGACAAGCCTTTTACGGATTTCGTGCAGCAAGACTACATCCCTGCTTTGCAAAAAGCGATCGCCAAAGAAGGAGTGCAAGATTTAAACATAAATTTTGCCAAGCAAAAGGTACCTATCGTTGGCTTTGAAAAAACTGAAGAATGCTGGCAAATCATGGGGAGTTGGCAAAATGGTTTGCGCCAGTTCAACCTGTATTTTCCGGAAGAAAATATTCAAGGAAAAAAGGCTTTTTCCTGCAATGAAGGCAAAAAGCCCAGCACTCTGGAGTCATTCTTGATTGATGAGCGTAAAGTCTCACTTGATTTGATGGTGTACGGATTGGTGCAGCGCTTGAACGGTCAGAAATGGTTGGGTAGAAATTAGTTTCACTATTGAGTGTTAACTGTATAAGTGTTAACAGTTAACGCTCACCATTTTATTACCTATGCCTAAAAAATTTACGACAGTTGAAGAAAAATCAAAGTAAAAATAGCTAATGCCACTTTGCGGAATTAAAAATTAAAAAGCTGTGATTTAGGGATTTTTAATTTTTAATGGTAACTCTATTTTCGCCTTGGCGAACTAGTACAACAAGGCAAAAGTAAAAAGTAAAAAGTAAAAAGTAAAAAGTAAGAACACTTATTTTATAAGCTTTTTACCTATTTCAGATGGGTGGGTTATTTCCGCCGCGCTGTACTAGTACAGCGCGGCAGAAAAAAGCCAACATTTAGAAATGTAGTAATCCTCTTTGAGATATGAACAGTTCGTTCGAGCTTTTGACAGTTAACATTTGACCATTTACTGTCAACTGTCTACAGTATTAACCGTAACCGTTCACAGGATTGATTGAGTTACCGTATAAAATAAGTACCCATCAGTG
>CALMVQ010000009.1 GCA_937873135.1 uncultured Scytonema sp.
CCTAGGACAATTATTTCACGAAATGTATAAATATTTTTGTGTAAGTACTTACCAGCTGAAGTTTGCCTAATAGACCAGCAATAGGGAAAACACATCTAATTTGTGCGTCTTTTTTTGCGTCTTTGCGTGAGGCTAATTCATTTTGCACTGAGTTCATCGGTGCAAAATGAACTTTGCAGCATTGTGACCTCCTAATGGCGTTATGAAAGACTAAACTGTTTCGTATTTTTAAATTAAAACAAAACTGTTTCGTCTTGTCAAGGCATATAATGGAAATCAGTCAATAGTATTAGTGGATGTCCAAGAAACAGGGGAAATTGAGCGATGAGTAACATTAAGAGTGTTGAGCGGGAGTTATCCCCCGAAAAAACCGAAGCCATCCTGCGTGGAGCGATGCAGGAGTTTCTGGAACATGGCTATGCAGGTGCCAGGATCGATAAAATTGTGGCAGCCGCAGGGGTTTCTAAAGCCACAGTCTACCGCCACTTTGCTGACAAGGAGGCATTGTTTACCGCCCTGATTCAACGAATGGCCTGCAGAGCAAACCTTTTTCAGCAACAAGACGTTTCACCATTGGAAGAGGAACCCGTTGTATTTTTGAAACGGTTTGCTCTTGCAATGGTGGACAATGTGGCTCAAGACTCGCAAGAGCTAACGTTTTTCCGAATCATCATTGGGGAGTCAGGAAGGTTCCCAGAACTGGGACAGGCATTTGTCGAGAATATTGAAAAGCCAAATCTTGACTTTCTTATGCAATACTTTGCGACTCATCCTAAACTTCAGGTTGCTGATCCTGAAGTTGCAGCACGAACGTTTGTGGGAACACTGGTTCATTTTATAATTGTGCGAGATCTGCTGCATGGTGGAAATGTTGTGCCAATAGAGTGCGATCGCCTCATAGATAGCTTACTCAATCTGATTATTCACAGGACAACCCAATTCTCACCCTCAAGGTTTTAAGAGAATCCATAATCAAATTTTTGTCATAATGACCATCAAAACTTTTCCATCAAGTTCTCAAAGCACTGCTACCATGTCTGCTGCAACTTTTCATAAATTGTCATGCGCCTGTATTGGCGAGTTCAATGTCACAAAGAATCCCTGATAACTTAAAAGTGAAGTCTAGTGAGCCCAAGGCAGATGATCCTCGTCGGTTTGAGTGGACGTTTAAGGCACCAGTTGCAGACTTGTTTAACAACCAAGGAAAAAAATTGGGATATTTTCCTAATGAGAACAATTTTTACAATGTGAGGTAGTACCAATTTGAAACCGAAAACACTTAACGCTCTGTTGCGAGTGTATGACCAATTAGACGAGATAACGAGGCATTTATATGATTTAGCTGAAATCGAGCTTGAACTAGAAGCTTTTGACGACGTTAGCTTGCTCCAAACCAGAGCGGATATATTATATGAGCAGATGGAAAATTTAGCAGTTGTAATCGCAGAACTAGAGGGTTAAGAGATGGACGAACTAAAAGCCAAAATTAAAGAATATGGACATCTAGCAGCCTCATTAAGTCGTCAAGCGGGAGCGATACCTAGTACACCGAAAGAGAGTCGTAAACAGAAAATGGAATTGATGAGACAAGCTAGGGATGCTAGTAGAGAATGTCAAGCGCTAATACAAGAGTTGAAGCGCCAACAAATAGCATAAAAAGTTCAGTTACTGAAATAAGAATCCCAAACTGTTGTAACTTATGGGTTACAGCAGTTTGATTTTTGAGATGAAAATAAACAGGCACCGGTATTGCCAAAATCCTTACACAGTCAGAAATACAACAGCTTTTCGTTGCCAAAATATTTGGAAGTGATGCCGGAACAAATTCGGGGAGCGGTGTCATCGTTGTCGATGTTGCGACATGTAGGAGATGGATACGTCAGGAAAAGGAATTTTCACAACTTGCTTCTGTGTAAACCTAATCACCACCCTGCGTCAAGCTTGGGCTGCCACCGCTCCAAAAACCCAAACAGCACCAATGGAAGAAACCACACCTGCCCCGATACCCCCCACCTACGCAACATTAAAGTGGGAGGTAGTATTTGTACTTACTTTTTAATTCCTTCTTTTCGGAGTTGTTCAACCAATGTATGTAAATCACCTGTGTTTAAGCGATAACTAAGAGGATGGGCGATCGCTCTTGCTGTGCTTTCATACAAAGTTTCAATCTCAACTAAACCGTTCTCACGCAACGTCCGGCCAGTAGAAACCAAATCGACGATTGCCTCGGACATACCCGTAATTGGACCTAGTTCCACTGAACCATACAACGGGACAATTTCTACAGGTAAATCCAGACTGTGGAAAAATTCACGAGCGCAGTTCACATACTTAGAAGCTACCCGACTGTGAGGGGGTAATTCCAAAGCCGAACGATAATGACTGGATTGTTTGACTGCCACCGACATTCGACAATGGCCAAACTGCAAATCAACCAAGTGAGCAACTTGTGGCTTTTTCTCTCGTAGCACATCGTAACCAACAATACCCAACTGTGCCTGACCGTATTCTACATACACAGGTACATCCTGTGCCCGCACCAACAAGGCCTTTGCTTTTCCAGTGGCATCGGGAATTTGAAGTTGACGGGTACCTGAATCCAAAAAAGCACTAAAATCCAATCCCACAGATTGTAACAGAAAGATGCTATTTTTAAGAAGTTCGCCTTTCGGTAGGGCAACAGTAAGCATAAGTAGCTCTCAGCAGTCAGTGGTCAGCATGATAATAATAGCGGAAAGCTGATACAGCAGTTTTATTTTAGTTGTTAAAGACATTCTGCCTTGGCTGCTAGCACTCAACTGTCAACGGTCGAAACGTGCTTGAATTACGAAACATCCACGGATTGCCTGGGTTGAATCAGGGTTGAATACTGATAGCGTTGAAGATGCGAATTTTAGTTGTTGATGATGAAGTTGAACTCATTGACCCCTTGAGTCGTGTGTTAACTCGTGAGGGATATAATGTTGATGCAGTTTACGAGGGGACAAGTGGCAGCCAACTTGCCCAAGATGGTAGTTACGATCTACTGATCTTAGATTGGATGCTGCCCGGAAAAACTGGGTTGGAGATTTGTCAGGAATTGCGACGGCAAGGCAAAAGCACGCCTGTCTTGTTTCTGACTGCCAAAGATACTTTAGATGACAGAGTAGAAGGTTTAGATGCAGGCGCGGACGACTATTTAGTGAAACCTTTTGAACTGCGCGAGTTATTAGCACGAGTGCGAGCTTTATTGCGTCGTTCTGCACAAAATACTTATGGTATAGCAACCCCAAGGTTGATTGCTGCTGATTTAGAACTTGATTGCGAAAACCAAGTCGCTTACCGCCAAGGAGAAGTCATTGAGTTATCTGAAAAAGAAAGTCAGCTGCTGCAATACTTTATGGAACATACCGGACAGTTGTTGACTCACGCGCAAATCATGCAACATTTGTGGGAAGCGGGCGGACAACCCAGCAGTAATGTTATAGCAGCGTTAATTCGCCTGCTTCGGCGTAAGATTGAGATTTCTGATGACACGCCATTAATTCACACTGTCTATGGCAAAGGCTACCGTTTTGGCAGTTTTTCAATGGATTCTGTGTAAATTTTGACACAATTGAGAAATATGAATATAGAAACGCCGAATAAAGAACGGCTTGTATCTTTAATTAAACAATTATAATGCTTCTCGTTTAAGTCACATACACAATCCCGTCACCGACCTTAGTACAGCGTTGCATTAATTCGTAGCGAATTTATCCATCATCTGTGCGACT
>CALMVQ010000010.1 GCA_937873135.1 uncultured Scytonema sp.
CCGACGCTCCTGACGCTCGTGCCTCGCTACCGCTTCGCGCTTCGTCGCTAACGCTAACGGGTGACGCTACAACTGGAGCGAGACGCTACGCGAACGTCGAAGATCGCTGCGAAGATCGCAGTCCCCGTGAGAGCGGGCTAACCCTCCTGCTTTCTCTGTCTCACCGTTCGCCCCTACGTCCGGAACTGGAGATGTCTATTGGAATTAATTTACCTCATCAACGATAAACCCACCATGCAATAAAATTTTTGGCAAATTCAGAATACTCATCATTTTTTCCCGATAGGGAACTGTTCCTAAAAGGTATTGATCATTACTTGAATACATACTAGCAGGCACTGCTGTTATGTCTAGTGGGTTTAAGAAGAACATGACATCACAAACTTCTTCCACCACTACACCACCAACTATACTCTCAACCTCCACAACGATCGCTTTGGAACAATGAGAGCTATCTAGTGGTCGTAGATTCAATAATCCACAAATATCAACTAGGGTGAGAATTTCTCCTCGTAAGTTCATATTCCCGATGATTTGCGTTCCCACACAAGGAACGGGAGTTACTTTGCGGATTTCAGCAAACTCCCGCACCATTTTCAAATCAATGCCAAAAAAATGGCTATTTAAAGTAAATACTGTGAGCGGTTTTAAATTCCTTAAATCCTGCTTCTGGGTTGAGAGCATTAATTGAGCGGCGCGTTCCCGAAAAATAGCTCTTTCTTCTAGAGTCGCATTTGTGCAAAATACAGACTGTTGGCTCAATAGTAATTCCGAATTTTGGGCTGACAATTTGTTAGCATTAAGGCTCTCTTGAATTTCATCGTTCAAATACTTTGAAACAAATAGAACCTGTTGGATCTCCCCGTATCGAATCCAATTTCCTGGGTTACTCAAAATAATAATATTTTCAGCACCATAGGCAATACCTGCAATGCTCTTGTCTAGCTTAACTTCTGCCAATGCTTGTTCGTTAGATTCTGTAGTAATTTCTTCTGTCGATAGACTTCTCAGTTCATGGATTGCATTAACAATGACACCGACGCTGAAGTCTTCCCACTTCAAAACAATCACACTATCTGTCAAGCTATAGTCTGCTGATTGATAGCCACTAAACCTGAAACTAAGATCCATGACTGGCAGAATATCTCCTCGTAAATTAACCGTACCAACGATGTCATTAGATGCTTTGAGAATTGGGGTTAATTCCGGTAGAGCAAAAGTCTCTTTAATATAAGCAGTGTTGATACCATAAAGACGGTTATTTAAGCTAAAGGGGAGATAGGATTGAGATTTCATTGTGTGTTTATAATCAATTAAATATTTACTTGGCGCTGATAAACTAGTGTTTCCGGAAAAACTTTGGGATGAAACAGGGATAAATTCTGACTAAAAAGTTCAGCATGACCTGTGAGGAGATATCCTAATGGTTGGAGAGCTTGGTAAAACTTATTCAAAACCTTTGTTATCGCTGATTCTTTTAAATAAATGAAAACATTTCGACAAACAATTAAGTCAAGCTCTTTGAGGTCTGAGCATGGTTGAGGAAATGAATCTTTGACTAAATTTAGATACTCAAACTTAACCATTTTACTAATTTCTTGATGAATTTCATATTGACTGCCAATTAGCTTAAAATATTGCTGCTTTGTTTTGGGCTCATTATTCCTAAATGACCAAGGAGTATAAATCCCTATTTTTGCTTTTTGTAAGGCAGCTTGATTAATGTCTACACCTAAAATCATTAGATCCCATTGCTCTAAAGCGGGAATGATTTCCTTGAGAATAATAGCTAACGAATATGGTTCTTCTCCAGTAGAGCATCCGGCACTACAAATGCGTATTCTTTTATTATTTTGTTTGCGTTGAATAATTTCGGGAAAAATCTGATTTCGCAAAACATTTAACTGTCCTCGATCTCGAAAAAAGTAACTATCGGTATTAGTCAGCTGAGTCATTAGATTCTGCCATTCTAGATGACCATCTATAGGAGAAAATGCTAAGAGTTGATAGTAGTTTTCTGCAATATCCAAATTGAGAGCTTTCATCCTGGCGAATATTTTTTCGCTCAAATCTGCTTGGTCTCGCTCTCTAATTTCTAAACCGGTATGGTTGGTAATTAATTCAATAAAAGCCTGTTTTAACTTTGCGCTTAAAGATTCTCTGTTTGACACTTTAATTTTCTAGTGATCCTCATAAGTTTTCAATCGTCTGCAATTTGCTGCCCAAATCTATGTCCTTTTCTGTTTTTCAAAGAGAGTCAGCAGCATTGGTGCGATCGCACCAATTGGTAAAACCTGTTTGACAGATCCCAAGTTTATCGCTTCTTTCGGCATCCCAAATACTACACAAGTGGCTTCGTCTTGAGTGATAGTCAAGCCACCAACAGAGGCGATATCGTGCATTCCTTCCGCCCCATCGCTACCCATACCAGTCAACAGTACTCCTACTGTTGCTTTGCCGTAGAACCGAGCTACGGACTTGAATGTGACTGTTACAGAAGGGCGATGTCCCATGACTGGCGGTGCATTAGAGTAGACAAACCTACCCTCAGCATCCAGTTCTAAATGCTGTTGTTCTGGTGGGAAATAAATCTTTCCTGGTTTGGGTAGATCGCCAACCTGTGCAATCTGAATTGATAACCGACAATTGTTAGCTAACCAATTCATCAGTCCCCGTAAAAAACCTGCATAAATATGCTGCACGCAAATTATTGGGACGGGAAAATTCTGTGGTAGCTGAGTGAACAGTTCGTGTAGGGCTTGGGGACCACCTGTAGATGCACCAATGACGACTATTTTGGGTTTGTAGTCAAATTGAGTTGCGAAAACGGAAGGATTTCTTGTCTCCAGGCTCTTTGAGGTTATCTCATATCTAGGTCTTTTGGTCAATACCTTTACCCCAGATAAAATTTTAATCTTATTGATTAACTGCTGCTTAAGTAGTTCATTCTCCTTTGTCAGTCCTGCGATCGGCTTAGGAAAAACATCCACCGCTCCTGCATTTAAAAGCTGAAAAACATAATCAGTATCTTCTTTTTGTACTGAGACACTAATCACCAGAATCGGTCGAGGATAGCGTGCCATGACTTCAGATGTAAATGTCAAACCATTCATCTTGGGCATATGGAGATCTGTACAAATGACATCTGGCTCAACTTGGGGAATGAGTGACAAAGCCTCTAAGCCTGTGTAAGCTTCTCCCACCACTTCAATGTCTGGTGAAGAATTCAAAATACTTTTCAAAATCACTAGTGCAATTTGAGAATCTTCAACTAACAAAACTCGAATAGGCATTGGTTATTGGTCATGCGATTTTATATTTTAGATTGAAGCATAGCGAGTCAATCCGTTCGCATGAGGATGCGGAGATTGTAAATTTATGACTCCGAAGCAATCGAAGGCAAGTCCCGTTAAAAAATTATCGGTCATTTTGATTAAACAACTGACAATTAAACTAGTCTTGCTAAAATTTCTAAAAGAGCATTTTCATTAAACTTGCCTTTGATGATATAAGCATCCGCTCCCACTTCAGCCCCCCTCTTTTTATCTTCTTCAGAAGCAAGTGTTGTGACTATAATGATTGGCAAATTTTTATACTCTGGATGCTGACGAATTTTTGCAGTTAGTGAAAACCCGTCTAGATTGGGCATTTCCACGTCGGTTAACACTGCATCAAAGTGACTGGTTTTTAGTTTGGTATAGCCATCTAGTCCATCCACAGCTATGACAACTTCATAGCCAGCTCTTTCCAAAAGTCGTTTTTCTTGGGTGCGAACGGGGGGAGAGTCTTCTACTAGGAGAATGACTGGCTTGCTGGGAATTTCTTTTGGTTTGATGGAGACAAAAGATGGGGTTTGCTTTTGCAGGGAATGAAGTAAATCTGGAGGGTTAAGAATCATGCAAACCTCTCCGGTGGGGAGAATCGTTGCTCCCATGACATTACGCACCCGCTTTAAGAGCTGACTCTGAGGTTTGATGAAAACCTCTTGAGTATCCAAGAGGTGATCGACAAGGAAGCCTGCTTGCTCAAGTCCAACTTTCAGTAGGACGCAAGGTTGCAGATTGCTCTTTTGTCGCTTATTTGTGTTATCAGAGAGATGTTTTCTGTTTGAGAGTTCCAATAAATTAGCTAGGTTGGCGACAGAAATATCTTGACCCTCAAATGCAATGCTTGTACCTTCAGTCGTTGTAGAAATTTGGTCTTCGGATACAAGTAAAGTTGTTTGCACAAACTCAATGGGTATGGCATGGGCAACACCTTGAACTTCTACAAGCAGTGCATTGACAGTTGTTAAGTTTGGGCTAAGCTGTATGCGGAAGAGACATCCTTCACCTAGAGTTGATTCTATCTGAATACTGCCTTTCAGCCGCTCGACATTGGTACGTACTACATCCAACCCGATACCTCTGCCAGAAATTTCTGTAATAAAAGTCCGGGTTGAGAAACCAGGAGAGAAAATTAGGGAATAAATCTGGCTTGAAGTCATAGTTGCCAGTTCTTGTCCAGTATAAAGCCGACGCTTTAAGGCTGTTTGCTTAATCGTCTCAATGTCTAGCCCGCGTCCGTCATCTGCTACTTCAATTATAATATTGTTGCCAGTTTGATAGCTCCTCACCAAAATTTTGGCCATGGGAGGTTTACCGAGTTTTTCTCGTTCGTCGTTTGTCTCAATGCCATGGTCGATGGCGTTGCGAATCATATGCATTAAGCAGTCTTTAATTTCTTCGAGGATGCTTTTGTCAGCAGTTGTTTCTCCTCCTTCAATGATTAATTCCACTTCTTTTGATTGAAGTCTTGCTAAATCTCTAACCACACGCGGAAATAACTGAAATACGGTGGATAGAGGGAGAAGCCGTAGGGTACGAATTTTGTCTCTTAATTCCCCAGCGATGATATCTAGTTTCGTGCTGCTTTCTTGAGTTGAAGTTCTGAGGGAGTAGATGATTTTTTCTAGGCGTTCGAGTAGAGGATTGTTAACCATGGATGAAGAATCAAGGGATCGCCCACGGTTGTAAAATGCTTTTGACTCTTCCCACAAGGTGACTAATTCCTCAACTTCAGCAGTACCATGAGCTACTGCGATTTTAGTGACTGTTAATTCCTCGGCTTGTGTCATTAAGGCATCGAGATGACGAGTTTCAACACGAATGGTATCGATGCGGTAGGGTTCACCAATCTCTGGAGAGGAAGAAGGTAAGTCTTGAGTTGCTACTTCCAACGGAATTTGGAGAGACGAGTTCGATTCAAAAGGAAGAAGTGGATATTCCTCAGTAGTTGGTATTACAGCTTCTATCAAATGGTTAAGCCTGTGGACTGTATCAACCTCACTTGGTTGATTAGTCACGGCTTCTAGGATCAGTCTGCTGATTGAATCCAATTCCAGAAAAAGGCGATCGCTCACATCACGCGTGAGGGTTATTTCTTTGTGTTTGAGGCCTGAAAGAGTCTCTTCAACTTGGTGAATCAGGATTTCCACAGTTTCTAAACCAACACTTCTGGAGTCTCCTTTGAGGCTGTGTGCCTCACGTAGTAACTCTTCCAAGGTTGCTGCATCATTTGGACGCTTTTCTAAATCTAGCAAGCCAGCTTCCAGTTTCTGCAAACGTTCTTGGCTGGTAATTCTATAAATATTCCGCAGTTCTTCTTCTATTCTGGGAATAGTGTTAGTGTCAACGACTTCAAGTCGTGGCTGTTGGGATGCTCTAAGCGCCGCCTTCAACTCGTCTATGATATGGTTTGTGGAAACGAAACTTGGTTGACCGGTTAATGCTTCTTGTAAGTAGTGACGCAAAATTAATTATATATTTTTCTCCATAATTACGAAATATTTC
>CALMVQ010000011.1:0-341 GCA_937873135.1 uncultured Scytonema sp.
AATATGGTTTGCATTTTTAGTTTTTTATAATATAGTGGTGTTTTCTTATTTTTATATTTTAAATTATTCTTTTAACTTGTTTCCAACTAATCCGACTTAACCCAATCGGTGGGAGATATTAATGGAGTACCATTAATAACTAGTAATGGGTTTCCAACTAATCCGACTTAACCCAATCGGTGGGAGAAATATATATGAGTATTTTAATAGTGAGAGAAAAATGTTTCCAACTAATCCGACTTAACCCAATCGGTGGGAGTCAAAACACAGAAAAACATAAAGCGTAATATATCAATAACCAAAATATAATACAAAACACAATCTGACGAAGATAAGCAGTG
>CALMVQ010000011.1:351-4957 GCA_937873135.1 uncultured Scytonema sp.
TTTTATATTCCTTGTCATTTTATTAATCCGCAAATACCCAAAGTTTGGGATGTTTTAATTTCATTATTTTATTAATTATATAAAATTTTTTGCTACTAATCCGACTTAACCCAATCGGTGGGAGTGAAACGCCCGACAATGAGTATTGCAAATATTTCTGTTTCCAACTAATCCGACTTAACCCAATCGGTGGGAGGCGAGAGTGGCTCAAGAACCAACCAGAAGGCATGGGGTATGTTTCCAACTAATCCGACTTAACCCAATCGGTGGGAGTAATTCCAAAAGTAGTGGCTATCTGTTTATTAGAAGGTTTCCAACTAATCCGACTTAACCCAATCGGTGGGAGTCCACTCTCTGAAACCCTTACAGCGTAAGCGCTCCAGAACAGGTTTTGGCAGACCTCAAAAACATGTCAATTTCAGCATCAGTTATTGATATAAATTATCATTTAATTCAATAACCCAAACGCTATAACTATTTATTTGTATAGGTTCTGGCGATTTTGGCAGAACCCCCTAGGTTTTAGCTCCCACTGGGCTCTGCCAAACATCAAGCTGATAATTAACATATTAGAGCGATCGCCGGTTTTTGTCGAGAATTTTGCAATAGTTTTGACCTAAAGAATTATTTTAAGGAATCTTGAGCATCATTTTTTAAAACTGAATCACTGGTACATTAAATGAGCCAACATTTTCGGAATCGAGTGGAGGAACTTTGGAAATGCCCAATGGGTCAATTTGTTGAGGTGGTTGATTTTGATTTTCCTGAGAAAATTGTTTAAGGCTAGCAGAAGGATTTTTGAAAAAGTCAAGCGGATTAACTGATGAAGATGGTTGATTGTGTACTGCCCCAATTGAATTAGCAACTTCTTGAAGTCTGTTAGCTTGGTTGATGGTATCACCAGCAGTACTGCTAATCATGACTGGTTGAGTCACTAATGCAGCAGCTTGACTTGCTGGAGCAGTTTCGCTATCAGAAACATTAATAATGTTTGCGTCAACTCTCTGAGTTACTGTAAGCGCACAACTCATGACGAATAAGGCGAGCATTAGGCGTTTCATATATGTTCAATTTTGATTTTGATACAGTCTGGTTGTAAGGTGTTTTCGTATGCACCTCATGTACTCCGCAGGCGTTTATGCTTAATTTCCCAAACGATTTAATCATGCTGGATGAAGATGATTTGTCTGTGAGCAATAGCTGAATAAAACTGAATGAAATCTGAGATTTCACAGATAACGCTGTTTTGCCAAGTCCCCCCATACCTCTCCAAAGCAAGCGGGGTGCTGTTCTTAGACGCATGGGTGATAAGGGAGGACATGATGAAAAATCAGCAATTCATAAACCGTCGTCAGCAGATTCCGTGGCTAGGAAAATTCCTTTCGTACCATCTGCCAACTCGGCATAAAAGACAATTTGACCGACGTTGTTTAAGCCTTTTCTTGAAAAGGTTAAGTTGGTTACGGTAGAGTTGAATAGCGGATCGCCAGTGGCAATTACTTTATTCCCTACTGAGTTGGCACCAGTAAAAATACTTAAACTACCAGTAGTTGAAGAAGCTCCAAAAGCTACATCTCCGTTGTTATTGATCGCAGGATACTAAAGCTTTTGAATGCACTACTACTATCGGCAATGGTTGTGAGTGTACTGCTGGCATTGTTGAACAGGTTGATAGTATTGCTATCTGAAAACACAACATCGCCGTTGTCATTAGTAGCGAAATTAGATGTTCCCTTATTTATTAAAATGTTAAATGAATCACCATTGCCTCTGTAAATTCTAGAATCCAGGCTATCGGCTGACTGCCCACTACCGTGAAAGGTAATTTGGCTTTGGTTGTTATCCACAAGGGGTCTTAGAGGCAGCCCTTTCAACGCGTTCAAAAGTACTATATTTGACTCCAAAAATACACACCTAATTAACCCTTACACAATCAGACTTACGGGATATTCTCCACAAAAATGCTCAATTCAGGAGACAGTAAATTGACCGTTTTTGATCTGCGATCGCATAAAAATTATCGATAGCTGAGAAGCGTCATTTTTGGCTTCAGTCTGGGAGCGGATTTCAGCCTTTGATTTTTTAGTACTTTTGTTCGCGTTAAAAGGGCTGGCTCTTAGAGGTTTTAGTTAGCTAGTATTAGCTAGCGTTGTCGAGCGGATTGTCTTTCCACTCTGAAGGGAGTTCGGAATCGGGAATTACCGTCCCCTCCTTGCCTTCTCAATGGCGTTGAGGGTCAATCAGAGCAGCCATAGTCTCGCCTAACAAATTGATTTTATTACACCGCCTTATTGGTAAAAGCACAACACTTGTGTTGTATTCTGTGGATCGCAATAAAGGCATTTAAACTGAGTAAAATTGTACTTTTGAGAGATTTCTTGTAAAGTTTGTTGAGTTTCCGGAAAATCACTTGATGAAATATGATTTTCAACCATCGAATACTCTTGAGGGGTAAGTAGAGACCAATGTTTCTGCACACCTTCTAGGTAACGTTGAATATAACTTTCTCGGTCTTCAACTTCATTCCGAACAACATCAATGAGAATAAAAATACCACCTGATGAAAGGAGACTCTTAAGCTGACCAATAAAATAATCCTTTTGCTGAAGATGGAGGTGATGGAGAGCAAAAGAAATTAGAATTGCATCGAATCTATTTTGCTGAGCTTGCACCAATTGAGAAACTAATTCAGAGAAATCGCCTTGGGTAAAAGTCGCATCGCACTGTATTCTTGCCATGTTTTGTTTGGCAATCTCCAGTGCGGGTGTCGAAAGATCTATGCCCTCATAGGAAACAATATTGGTATTTAATAAAGCTTGGGCCGTGAAGCTGGCATCGCCGCACCCCAGATCAAGCATCTTAAAAGGTTTTTGAAAGTAGCCAACTAATATTTCGTGCAGTATGCAGTATACCTCGCGATGTCCCATATAGTTATTATTGAGCACTTTCTGATAAACTTTCCACTGCTCGTTAAAAAACTCTTTTGGACCAAAGGATGCCTCTTCACTACTTTTGAGTTGTGTTGTACTTGACATATTCAGTAAATCGCAAAGTTTTGCTCAAGGGCGATCATCAATTCAATTCTCAGTATAGTATAGTTCTAATAGTGGGGTAAATACAGCAATGCTTTGGACAGTCCAATGTCAGGGTAAGCGCATCTAATTTTGAAGTAATCCAGATTTATCACCGAAACTCAATAAGCTTTTGATAGCGCTGAGGATATTTTCTTGGCTTAAGGATAGTTATCTCTTATTCCTATCCTACTGTACTAAGCTGCTTTTTACACATTTTTTATACTGATATAGACATGATAAAGGGCTACCATTCAGCAGGATTAACGATTATTGACTTGTGACTGAGATATTTTCTCTTATTAACGAGGGCGATAACTTCTGAGGGTGGATTGTCAGGGTGCGGCGATCGCTACTGCACCAATGAGCAATCCACTGAGACGACGGCGACATCCTGCCATCCAGATCAAGCCAATGGAACTCATGTAAAGTGCGACACCACCACATAGTGCCCAGCGTGTTGCTACCCAGAGAAAGCGATGACTTGCTTCGTAGATTGTTTGTTGAATGCCAACAGCTACTAAAGTCAGTCCCATGATGATTGGCAAATGTCCGTAGTTGTAAATATGGACTGAACGTATGCCACGGATCACAATCGACGTTTCCTGAAAGTTAAAGTATAGCCACCACAAACAGGCGGCGATCGCAAAACCTTCTACAGCAGCAAAAGTGGTGACTAAATTCCAATTCGTACTTGATGTAGCCGTAGCAACAGAAACAACCTTCTCTCCTAGTACGATCAGTGCTAACAAACCAAATCGCTCTGGTAGGTGTGACGGATGTACGGGTGTTCTTGCAAATGCACGCGAGCCGAGAATTGGCGTGAGCAGTTCGATCACCATTGCCACAGCCCAAAAGACATAGCGAATTGGCTGTGGTGTAACAATAGAGACTAACCAGAGGCTAGTACTGGGTATGTAATAGGTCAGAGATAGCTTAAAGTTAGCCCAACACCAAATCAAAGAATAACTCGATCCAACTGGCATGGCGCTCTTGTTCAGCATCACTAGTAACACGTAGACGCGGTCGTCTCCATCTTGCCATACCTTAATTTGTCATCTCCTTGACACTTATCTCAACACGATTAAACAAAAGTGCGATCAACGAAGCACCACCGCCAGTCCTCTCCTGGCTCAATGGACTGAATAATGGGATGTTCTGTCGCGTGGAAATGCTTAGTTGCGTGTTTATTTTTTGACGAATCACAGCAGCCAATGTGACCGCAAATCAGACACTGGCGCAGATGCACCCAGCGATCGCCCATTTTAAGACACTCTTCACAACCCTTTGCACTAGATTCCACTTCATGGATCTGATTCAGATGCGTGCATGCACTCATAAAATCCTCGTTTTGCTGATTGAAACTTCTGATAGCTTACCCGGTTGTTAAAAAAATTCAAACTCTCTAGAGGGGATATCTAACAGCCAGGTAAAATTTTGCTCTGACAGTCAAAAAGCAAAGACATTTATAGTACTAAGTTTTAACTCACTCGCCGTAAGTCCCCCACTGAATTCTGTACCCATAATCAGTGGCG
>CALMVQ010000012.1 GCA_937873135.1 uncultured Scytonema sp.
TACTACTCTTCAAATGTACGGAGCTTTTTCAGAAATCAAATATTAGTCCTATAGATGACGGTTCAACCGATAAAAGTAGTGCAATTGCTCATCAGTATGCTGCACAATACCCAAAAAAGATCCGTTGTTTGCAACATGGAGAAAGACAAAATCGCGGCAAAAGTATTTCTCGTAATTTGGGGATCGGCAACGCCAAAGGGGAGTATATTGCTTTTCTAGACGCTGATGATGTTTATTTGCCACAAAAATTAGAAAAACAAGTCGCAATTCTTGAATCTCTGCCAGAAACTGGGATGGTGTATGGACCGACTCTACACTGGTATAGCTGGACACACAGATCACAAGATGTCCAACGTGACTTTTTGAGAAGAGTTGGTGTTCGGTCGAATAGTTTATACTACCCTCCAAGCTTGGTAACTCAGTATTTACAGGATAGCGGTATTGTACCTTGCACGTGTGGTTTGTTAGTGCGACGCAATGTTATCGAAGCCATAGGAGGATTTGAGGAAACAATTCAAAACCTCTTTGAGGATCAAATATTGCTAGCAAAAATTTGCCTCCAAGTTCCAGTCTTTGTAGAAAGTGGGAGCTGGGATAAGTATCGGCAGCATCCGGAGTCAAGTTGTTATCAAGCAATTAATACAGGGGAATACCACCCTTCAGATCCCAATCCAGCACGGCAAACTTATTTAAATTGGTTAGAAACTTATATATATGCAAGGGAAGTTCAAGACACCGAACTCTCCAGTTCCCTGCAAAAAGCTCAATATCCTTATCGCTATCCTCTATTGTCTCAAATGAAAAGTAAACTGAAGCCAATCTTGAAGTCAATTGCACAAAAAACGTTACCTATTTCTGTCCAACGCTTTTTAGGAAAACAATTGCTTGGTAATAATTACACCTTTCCTGTCGGAACAGTAGACTTGGGCAACCTGCGACGAGTCATACCCATGAGTAAAATATTCGGCTATGATCGAGGTTTACCTGTTGACCGCTACTACATTGAAAAATTCCTTGCCGATTGTCAAGATGATATTCGTGGACGTGTCTTGGAAATTGGAGACGACACTTACACGCGACAGTTTAGCGGCGATCGCATCGTTCAAAGCGAGGTACTTCATGTCACAAAAGATAACCCTAAGGCAACTATCGTTGGGGATTTGACGAATGCCGATCACATTCCATCAAATAGCTTTGACTGCTTTATTTTGACCCAAACGTTACAGTATATTTACGATTTACGGACAGCAATTAATACAATTTACCGTATCCTTAAGCCAGGAGGAGTTGTTTTGGTAACTGTTCCTGGTATGAATAATACAGGCTACGATCAATGGGCTGACGATTGGTGTTGGAGCTTTACTGCCCTATCACTACGGCGGCTGTTCGAGGAGGCTTTCCCAACTGAGAATCTTCAGATCGAGGCTTACGGAAATGTACTCGTTGCTGCAGCTTTTCTTTATGGGTTGGCAACAGAGGAACTGCGTCAGGAAGAATTAGACTACCAAGATCGTTCTTATCAAGTCAACATCGCTATCAGAGCTGTAAAACCTACAACTAAAGAGCTTTCATAACATGAGACTACTTGGACGCCGACTGCGGCGAGTCGCTAAATACTTGAGAGGGCGTTTAACACCTGGAAGTCTAATTTTAATGTACCATCGGGTAACTGAAGTGGAGTCCGATCCTTGGTCAATTTGTGTTCCTCCTCAACGCTTTGCCCAACACATGGACGTGTTGCGCTCTACTGGTAGAGTTGTTCCATTACAGCAATTAAATCAAACACTGCAACAGGGGAATCCTCGTTGGCAAATAGCAGTTACCTTTGATGATGGTTATGCTGATAATTTATATAATGCCAAACCATTACTGGAGTATTATGGTATTCCCGCTACCATGTTTTTGACTAGTGGATATACCGAACACAAACGTGATTTGTGGTGGGATGAACTTGATCGGTTATTACTTGGATCTAATCCTTTGCCGGAAGTCCTTTGTCTTTTGATTAACGGGACGACTTATCGTTGGGAATTAGGCACAGCGGCTTGTGACAGTGAGAAGGAATATCAGCACAAAAGTCAGTGGAAAGTAAAGAGCGAAAATAGCTCTACTTCTCGCCTAAATCTTTACCGTACAATTTATGATCTGCTATCCCCTTTACAAACAGAAGCACGACAAAAGATTATGGATGAACTGCTTGCTTGGGCTGGTTGTGTACCAGTACTGCGATCCAGTCACCGGATTATGAATTCCGAAGAAATGTCTACTGTTGGGCAAGGAGATTTGATTGAAATCGGCGCTCACTCTGTGACACACCCTTTTTTATCTTTTTTACCAGCGAATAGACAGTGGGAGGAAATTTACAAAAGTAAAACATGTCTGGAGCAAATTACAGGACAAAAAGTCGTAAGTTTTGCGTATCCTCACGGTAACTATTCAACACAAACACCAGCTTTAGTCAGGGAAGCAGGATTTACAAGCGCTTGCACGACTTATGCTCAGAGTGCGCGCTTAGCGTGCGATCGCTTTTTATTACCTCGCTTTCAAGTTGAACATTGGGATGGAGAAGAATTTGCCAGACAGTTATCTGTGTGGAAAGGCTATTAAATCTTTGCTGTTCTGAATTTGCGGCACTCCCGTTGCAGTTGTTCACAATCTCCATGTAATTGCGCGGATGCAAAATGCAAATTCTAACCAACAAGCCTGTTAAACTCCTTAATTAACAATCGCGTGTTTACTATTCCTATTTTTCATCAGATCACAATATTTCTTTTTTGTCAATCCATATTACTTGACCGAAGCTCCAGAACTACATATAGTTTAAAACTGTGTCTTACCAAATCCTTGGCTTAAGGCTTTGCCGAAAGACAAAAGCTCGTTCATTCAGTCGTCGATATGGCTTTAGCCGTTGCCAAAGGCATCACCTAACTCACAAGTCGCAAAATTTTTCTCCCACCAGTCCAACATGACAGAACTTGGCAAAAGTTAAAAGTGAGCCAGCGCGATCTTGGGGGTTTCC
>CALMVQ010000013.1 GCA_937873135.1 uncultured Scytonema sp.
CATGCACGGTTCTTAGGGGAGGGGAGAGCGGTGACGCCCAAACCTCACCCGACTAAGGGCATTGCTTCCGGCACAGCTGCAACATTCCCTACTGAAGTCATGCTTCTTCTCAAAAATGCGGAGATTCATTTGGTTCCAGCCAAAGCGGAGAAGCTGTGGGCATTGTATTCGGAGAAGTTTGCAGAAGCGATCGCTTACGTTGATCAAAAGACGAAAGAAGGCAAAGTCTCCAACCGCGAAGGGTACTTTGTGAAGTGTTTGGAGGAAGGCTGGTTGCTAAAGAAGCCGGAGCCTGAGAAGCGAGATCCAAGTGCTCTTACACCCGAACAGCAACAATGGTACGAGTGGGCGTGTATGACTGGAACATGTGTCAATACTCCACTCAAGGATTTACCGACCAAGATGGGGGTATTGGCAGTGTTGATTCCAATTAAAGATAGGCGACAATTTGACCCGCCGTATGATTTGGTGGCGATCAATGTGGCGATGCAGGAGTATCCGATGTAAATGCACAATTAGGTATACCGCACCTTGGCGACAATTTTTGATACTCAAGCTCAAGACAGGAAAGTCATGGGTGAAACTTTGTATAGTTGAGCGAAATCTCCAATTACTTTATCTTATGTAGTATAACTGTGGTGTGAGTAGAAAGGCTGTGCGTTCCTGCTGGGGTTCATCAAGCACCTCCCACCAGTCCAACATGACTTGTCTGTTCTTTAATGTTGAAATGAAGAAATTATTATTTGTTTGTAGCCAGAACCGATTACGCAGTCCCACAGCTGAATCTGTGTTTTCTTCTTATGAGGGTTTAGAAGTAGACTCAGCGGGACTGGATCGATCAGCAGAAGTTCCTTTGTGTAGTGAATCAATTCAATGGGCAGACATCATTTTTGTGATGGAAAAGTCACATGCAAGGAAGCTTTCAAATAATTTTCAGCCAATGCTCAAAGGCAAGCGAATCATTTGCCTTGATATCCCTGATGAATATGAATATATGGAGCCAGTCCTGGTGGAGCTACTCAAGAAAAAGGTACTACCACTACTAGGAACCTTCTAAACTGGCAACCAAGGATGTTGGCAATAACAATACGAATAACGCAAATTAATTTGCTGGCATTGCTGAATAATGGGATTATTTCGGCACTCCGCTCAGAAACAAAGACGCGGAAACACGGTTAGAGAAAGCTTTGAGTGATCAACCGATGTGGATGATCGCTTTTTCGTTTTCAAGCGTGCAATCGCCTCCACACGCCCCTCATTGCTAGATGCGATAAAATACTGTCATAATTTATTTGTCATTCATTCTCATCACTGCTGTACGGTCTTAGATTAAATCAAAGAATATTAACGATCAGCGAATAAATAAGAATAACAAATCTGCCCTGCAAGGACTAGCACTGAACTTGATGGAGCAACAAAAAATCGAGTTTGAACTGATTGATGAAACTTCTTGGTTACGAAAGCTGTTAAAAAATGTAGTTAGTAAAAACTTAGAGCCAGCAGAGTTTATCGACTATATTTGTAATTTGATTGGATTGTTAGTAGAAAATGATTTCCAATTTTATCAATTTGCTCACTTAAGTTTTCAGGAATATTTAGCAGCATGTCAAATTAAGAAATTGAAACAAGAAGAGTTATTAATTAGTAATATTAGAAATTCTTGGTGGACAGAAACTATTCGTCTCTATGCTGCTCAAAGTGATGCAACTAAACTAATCCGTGTAGTTTTAGATATGCCGTCACCCTCAGTTGACGTGATGGCACTAGCTTATGATTGCCTAGAAGAGAGTTTAAGAGTAGATGAAAATGTTCGGCAACAACTGTTAAAAAGGCTAGAACATGGATTAGAATCAACTGACCCAGAAATCTTCAAATTAGCAGCACAAGTGAGCCTAATAAGGCGATTCAAAAATTTTATACGGATTAGTGAAGAATTAGAAATTGATAATAGCTACATAACCTATGCCGAATATCAGCTATTTCTTGATGAGACAGGTGAATCTCGTCAGCCTCAACACTGGCAAAGTAAAAGATTCCAATCTGGAGATGCTAAAAAAACGATTACTGGGATAAGTTGGGAAAATGCACTGAGATTTTGTGCGTGGTTGGGAGAACGGTATCGAGCAAGGCTTGGTAATCAGCTAAGTGAAATGACTGTTCATTATCGATTGCCTGAAAAAGAAGAAATAAATCAGTATTCTATTAATAATGATAGTCAGTTTCCAGAAAGCGGAATTCTTCTCGTTAAGTTTCAATTACCATCTAGGTATAGTAAGTTTGCTGACTACTTGTGGAGTTGGGAATGGAAAAAAGCTGATAAGGAAACAGCTGACCTTATGATCCAAGTAGGTACGAAAAAAAGTGAAAGCTGCTTAGACGAAGAAGATATCGAAAATTTCCCATGTGATGACCTTCGTCTAATCGACTATATGTGGGTGTATGCTAGCAAAGGGCATTTCGGTTTTAGCGTTCAGAAGAACATTTACCAACGTTTGGGAGGTATGAGCAAGTATCATAATAATGTATGGATTGACTTTAGTGATCGCGTTGGATGGAGAATAAACAGTAGCTGGATTGACTACAGTGAAGTTACTTTAAAATACAAAGCCCCTCAGGGACACCTCCCGTATCGGGGACACCTCGGGGGCGATACCACGAGGTTTTCGTGGTCTCTCCGGCACGGGCGGATTGCCAGGATACTCTTTTCTCGCGTCCAGACTTGTAATTTGTATAGTTGAGCGATCGCCGCTAATTATAGTATGAACGAGAGTGTCTCGCTACAAGCGCTTCGTACACAATCTCCTCTTCATAACCTGAGTTCGATGTAAAAAAAAGACTAAAAACTAGACGGAGTAAAGTTTGTAGCAGTACAAAGCATCTTCGCTTTAATGTCAATAAGATTAGATAAATGAGAATAGAGATGAAGGGTACTCAAAGGGAGTAAGATGAATTCGTCACGAATTCAGGATAGGAATGAGTCTTAAAAAATTGTTGAAACGGGACAACAGAGGGGGGAAACGTGAAAATGCTGGCAGGAAGTCAAATTGGAAAAATCAAGACACAATTACCATCCGTGTGCCGAGGGAGATCGTCTCAAAAGTGATCGAAGTAGCTCATAGAATTGATTCTGGGGAGCATATTGAATCTGATACAGAATCAAAAATTATCGAATGTGATGTTGTGACTCAATCAAAGACCAGGGAAAATGAAATAATCACACAATCAAATCGAGAGAGTCAAGAATTAAAATCAGATTTTGTCACAAAATCTATAATTAGTTACGATCAAGCGATTGAAGTAGCAAAAGAAATTATCAAATCTAAAAAATCGGCACGAATATCGGTCGCCAAAATAATTTCAGAAATTTACCAACAAACTTTGCTTCCTGAGGATTTGAAATCGTAGTTTCTGTGTCAATTATTGATTTTGTGATTATTTCAATATGGGAAAGAAGAAATATGGAATTAGAAAAATTGTTTTGTGACGTAGATGATTTCTGTGCAGAATTTGAAAAATCATGGCAAGAAGAACTACTCTCTTCAAGTGAGCGCAGAAGTACAAGAAAGTTTAATTTATGTTTGAGCGAAGTCATGACAATAATTATTTATTTTCATCAATCATCTTATCGAAATTTTCAGGATTATTATACTAAGTACGTATGTAATTTTTTCGCTAAATATTTTCCTCAGCTAGTAAGTTATAACCGATTTGTAGAATTGCAGAAAAGTGCTTTAATCCCCTTATGTTAGTATCTTCATCTGCGTCGCGGACACAGCACTGGCATCAACTTCATTGATGCAACTTCCTTAGAAATCTGTTTAAATCCAAGAGCTAAGTACAGCGTTGCATTAATTCGTAGCGAATTTATCCATCATCTGTGCGACT
>CALMVQ010000014.1 GCA_937873135.1 uncultured Scytonema sp.
ATTCGCGAGATAGCCTCGCGAATAATGTGTTTTCTCCAAATTGGGATGCTCCCCAATTAAATTGAGAGTAGTCCGTGAACAGCGGTATGCTTCCATAAATGGAAGAAAAATTTCATTTACATACACAATATTAAAACCGCTGGTTTCAAAACCTAAATCTAGAAAACCAGAACCAGCGAAAAATGAGAAAATACTTGGGCGATCGCTTGTCATTTTCAAAGTAAATTAGAGGTGAATGAGCTAAGCTGTTTCAAAATTATGCTGGCTAGGGGAGATGCAAAAAAATAAATATCCAGCCGTATGTCTGAACCCAAGCGCGAAGCTCCGGGCAGAGAGTACTCTCTAGAGCGAGACTTCGCGACTACGACGAGAGATGTAGAATGAACTGCTGGATATTTATTTACTGGTAAGTGCCTAGACTGGAAGTGATTTTGGATGAATCAGGAGCGAGTTCACGACACCTCTCCTAAAATCTCAGGGTTTTCCAAATTGCCTCTCAGGCTCATACGGTACATTAAGCGACTTGCATGGCGCGTATATTAGCTGACTTTTCTCTGAGTTAAGTTTATATAATAATCATGAAAATTTCGTTAAATTTTATATTGCGGCTATTATTAAGAGTCAAAATACATAATAACTAATAAATGCCAGTCGTCTACGGCAGGAGGTTCGCCTGTAGGGCTAGCTCTCAATGATAAAGTCCGACTCTGACGAGTGTTTTACAATTGGAATGGGATGTAATCGATCACGTAAAACCGCATAGTACTGTTATGACTTACACTCTTTAAAAAGGTCATTGCGTGCATCTGCAAGACAAGTTAATAATGAACTTTTAAGGAAGGAAAATCATGAACATTACTCTCTCCTCAGAGTTTGAATTAGTTGCAGCTAATATTGCGGCTCAAGTGTTTCCAAACACTCAATATCAATTGTTAGCTCAAGAAATTGAAGAGCGGGAATTGGTTATTACTTTCAAGAGTCAAAAAAAGTTTTCAGAAAATTTTAGAGTTCGTTTTTTTCTTAACAATAAAAAGCTGATTTTGTCTTGTTATTACAAAGAATCGATATATCATCTAAATTATTCGATAGCAAATAATTATAGTTGGTCAGACGGACTCGGAGATAGAGTTTTTTCTCCTCAGAGTATAGGAGAAAAGTTTGAGTTTCTTGCTCAGAAATTTTATGCCGTAATCGAGGAATTTTGGCTACCCTCTTTTTTAAGCAAGGAACCTCAATCCTGATAGCATGTATTTTAGTGGTTACCTCACCTACCCCTTACCTTTATCCGATTTTTAGCTGTGGATGAGCGATTAAAGATCGTCGGGTTTATTCTTTTATCGGAGGAGGCAGACGTCAATCGTTAACGGCAATCCGATGAATCCTCCAAAAATTGCTGTATTTAACGCATTTTTTAACATTTATACAAATAATCAACCAAAATTTTGAAAAAATTATAAAACTTCTTTAATTAGCATTGCTTAATATCAGACAATCAAAACTAGAAAAAGCTGCTATGATCATCTCAAATATTGAATGCATAACATACTTTATTCATACTGCACAGAAAAACTATGAAGTTTTTACTTACTAGTGATTTCAAAACAGTTGCTACTGAGATCGCATCTTTAGTTTTCCCAAAAACTGAGTTTCAAGTATTATTTAAGGAAACGGGAATTGGAAAAATTTCTATTACTTTTAAGAATCCCAAACATTTCGCCGATAACTTTAGAATCAAATTTTGTTCTAAACTTAAAACCCTCACTATTTCTGGATATTCAAAAGAGGGAATAGTTCACTTAAATTATCTTCCTGAAAATAATTATGATTGGCGCAATGGTGGCGAATACACAATTAGCAAACCTTCTTCTGTGGGGGAAAAATTTGAATTTTTAGCTAGCAAATTCTACCCAGTTTTACAAGAGTATTATTTAGGGGACGTTTTTGAGAACTTCTTTATCTCTCAGGAATTTGAAACTGCTGCTACTTCAGTTGTAGCTGAGGCTTTTCCTCAATTTCATTTTAGCTTGAGTTACTCTGAAAATGTAGAAAAAGAACCTTGTCTTAATTTTAAAGGTCAAAGAAATGAAACAAAAATATTAAATTTTAGACAAAAAACATTTCAGACAACAGAATCTATCTTGTTTAATGTTGATTTTCGCAATCGTGCCAAGTGCCTAGCTATCAATACAAGATGGGATGGTGAGCAGTATGTACTTTTTTATTATTCTATAGGGACTTTATCTTGGAGCACGCTGCACTCAGACAAAATCAATCCACCATCAGCATTTGGAAAGGAATTTGAGAGTATTGCAGTTAAACTTTACCCACTTTTACAGGAATTTTTTCCAGGGTGAATTATCTGGCAATACGGTTCAATTAAGGTTGCTCGGTAGGAATTTTCGGCTGTGCCCGCTATGGCGCTGTTTCGAGACGCTTCAATCATGGCGTCTCTACATTAGTAGGACTTAGGCACTATACAAATTGAACATCTTGTGAACGGATAATGTTGTAGGGGCTCTTAGCCGAGAGCTCTTACGGTGGACGGGAAACCTGCCGTAGGCGCTGGCTCCCCAACCCCTCCTCGCTTGTGGGGAGGGTAGACAAAGCGCAGCTAGGAGCGGGGTGGAGTTCCGACGAAATTAAGGTTAATTTACCTGTCAGCATTCTGCCGTTAGCTCGAGTGGGATGAAATCCTCTCTGGCACAGGCTGATAGAATTCCTTTCATTTGCTAATTGCTGGATGCTGACTTAAAAATTGTCTAAACAGCGGAAATTTCCGGCTTGGGAGATGGCAATAAACGCTTCACACTCTGCTTAACAAAGCCTTGCAACAAACTAATTTGCTGGTTTTGTTGAAAACAAGAAAGCAGGGTTTGCCGTAACTTTTCGGGATTAAACGCAGTTCCAGAATCAATCGTAATTTCCTGCTGTTGGAAATACTCGACTAGAGTCAATCCTGCTATCCGAGTTAGATAAGCTGCACTGACTCCTTGCACTGCGCCACCTGCGACAAAGGTAACAGCGTTACTCTTCAAGACAGTCGTGATCGCTTGAGAAGAAAGTTCTACTAAACCCAGTTTCAGCATCAAACTTCCCATTGTTCCGGCTACAGTTTGAGCCTGTGCGAGGGAAAATTTCTGCTGATAGATTGCACCCAAATCCATCACCATTTGGGCATTAATTGCGGCTGTTGCTAAAATATCTAATGCTGGTACTGGGTTAGCAAATGCAGCAGCGGCGGCTATCCACTGATATTGTTCAATTGACTTTAGAGCGCGATCGCGTCTGATTCCATTCAATAAGTCTTTCGCCTCTGCTTTCAGCAACAAAGCTTTTCTCCGAGTCGTTGCCCATACCAGTTGCTGCCCTTGCTGCAATAGAATCTCACCTAAAACAGAAGTTAACTGTTGAATATCTGGTGCTGGTTGTTCCAACCACTCTTGTACGGAACCATCTTCAAGATGTTTGCGTACTTTGATCGGAAGAGGATAGGCTGCTGTGGCTACAACATTTCCTTGTAGACGTTGTTTCAGTTGACTAACAACACTCAAGCGTTCATCTGGCAAATACTGATCTTGTTTGTTCAACACCAGCATTATACTTTTACTGGCTGCTTTGATTTGCTGTATGATTTGAAACTCTGAATCTGTCAAATCACCATCAATCAGGAACAACATAAAGTCAGAGTTGCTCGCTTTTTCGAGTTCAGCTGCGTCTCTTTTCTCACCTGCTTCTGTAAATAAAGGCAGTGTCTCATGAAATTGTAGAGAAGAGAAGTTTTGCTTGAGTAATCGAATCAAAGCAGTTTTTCCTACCGACTTGCCGCCAGTGACAGCCAGATCGATCTCTTTTCTATCCAACTCAGCCGTCAGTTGGACAATTTTTTCTTGCAGGAGAGACGTTGTAGCCAACGCCTCAACATGATTTTCTGCTTCTTGTGCCAGTTGGGTTACCACAGCTTCAGCAAGAGCGATCACACCTTCTACCGTTGCCCGATCTACAGGTGTTCCATCTAGCTGTACTAAAGTATTTTTAGTACTCTTTCGCTTTAGTAACCACAAACCGCCACCAACGGCTAACAAACTCAATAAACTCAATTCACCTGAGAGCACCAAATAATGATGCCAACTTTGAAACATCCACAAACAAAAGGACAGTCCCAATCCTCCCACTAATATCGGTCGCTGCAACTTCACAACTATGATTCTCCGCGCTTTTGGATGGCTTTTCTTCCAGGATATATCAAAATCCCGCCTCTCCGAAGGCGAGATTAAATAGTAACGATGTAAAGCAGAATTCCTGCTCATCAGCATAAAATAAAACTCCGCAATCTTTAAAAATTGCGGAGTTTTACTTTGCCTTTCGCTTGGTGGCGGGAAGTGGATTTGAACCACTGACCTTCGGGTTATGCTTACCATCTACAGTTTTCACTGCCTGGATTTACCAGTTTGTGGTCTGGACTGTCCCTTTACCCTCGGCTTTACGTTAGGGTACCTGCCTCCCAGTCTCTACACCTTCCTCGTTTCCGAGGCTTGGTTCGGGATTACCACGCTAATGGCTTCCCCGAGTTTGACAGGTGATCGTACACAAGTTTCCTCATGTACCGCCCACTGCAAGACTTAACTGTTAAGCGTCTAGTTTGTCTTGCGAATCGAGCCCGACGAGCTACCAGGCTGCTCTATCCCGCGTCGTCTCCTTTACTATAACGCCTATTTAAAAATTTGGCAACTACAAAATCGATAATTCTCCAATAACTTCTAAACGTTTGTATTTACCCAGGTTCATGAACTTTTCCGACAGGACTTCGGCGACGCTGGGACTAATCCAACCCAACTGCTGGAGCAAGTGAATAGCTACAGCATATTTTGCCCGCTTTGCCCCATCCATAACTTTAATTGCCAATCCCATGCCTTCACCAAGTCGGCTGATGCACTGAACTCCTTCAGAACCTGCTTTACTCAATACTTCAGTTGAACACAGACGCATCAGTTCGGTATCGAATTCTCCAACTCCTGCTACCATGACTGGGTGATGAGTCATCGCACGAACAATGCGCTCGAGATCCAAATTGCTCCTGGAAGCTAACCGGGCATACAACGACGCCATTTGACCGAGTTGCATCAGGTAAGTTGGTGCGCCACAGTCATCGTGAACACTAATAAATTCCTCTGCGGGCATTCGCAGCAATTCTGATACTTTGCTCAAAACAAGCTGCTGCACTGGATGCTTCCGCTGTAAGTAGTTATCCAAGGACCAATTGCATTTCTGGCAAACAGCTAGCATTCCTGCATGTTTACCGGAGCAGTTATATTCCAAACTACTGCTCTTGCCTTCTGGAATCGGACATTGGAGGGCTATTGGATCAACATCCGCTCGCCAAAGAATATTAAATACCTGCCTGACTTGCTCTATTGTTCCTCTGTGGGAACTTGTGATCATTGCTAAGTCGCGATCGCTCAAGTTATAACTTTCCAGTGTTCCCGTGCTTGTGACAGCCAGAGCCTGAAATGGCTTGAGTGCCGAACGAACAAATGTAGCTGTTTCCGCGTTTCCGGCAACGGATAGAACCCGTCCTCTTTCATCACAAACAACAGCCTGGACGATATGCCTAGATTCAATGATGCCTTCCCGCAACAACCTCACTTCTAAGGCGGCGGCTCGAGTTCGTGTTCCCATTGTCATGGGTTTATCATATATCACTATAGTGAGTTAGGAGTCAAGAGCGAGGAGTGATAAGTTATGAATTATTCACTTCTCACTCTTAACCATTTATACTAAATGCCAAACTATAGTACCAGCAACGAACAACACAGCCAAGCCTGCAAACGTAATTTTTAACCTCTGGATAATTGATTTGAGCGAGTAAGAGACAATTAGGCGATCGCGTGTTAGCACTTCCTGAGGTTTTTTCCAAGTTTGGCCATCGTACCACCCCGATTCTTCGTAAAAAATAATCGGACTTGCCAGACGATCTCGTACATAAGACCAGCCCAAATATAACCTTACTACTGCCAGTACCACCCCCACGCTTGCTCCTAAAGTCCCGGTGAGGATAAACTTTGCTGTATACTTGTACGGTGAAAAGCTTGAGTAAGCCACAGGACCGGCTACCAACCATGATAAACCCCAAATCCAAGCTATTTTCGTGATGTATTCGTGCCAACTTAAGGTACAATCACGAAACAGCCAGGACGATTTTAATTCTTCATATTCATTAAGTGGTTGTTGTTCGGTAGGAACCGGGCAACTTGACACTGAAGAGTTGATCATATTGGTTTACTCCCACCATCTGACGATGTCGTAGGATACTCTATACGTTCTCCATGACCCCAGAAAGCTTCTAAATTATAAAACTCTCGCTCTTTTGGCATCATAGTGTGAACAATAATTTCGCCGTAGTCTTGTAGTACCCACGTCCCTTCCACTTTTCCTGCTGTTCTTAAGGGACTGCGTTGCCACTCAGTTTTCACTTTCTCTTCAATGGCATCGGCGATCGCTCTTACCTGTACCTTGGAATAGCCCGTCATTAAGACAAAGTAATCTGCCAAATAGCTAACATCTGCGACTCTAAGCAGTATTATTTCACCTGCTTTCCTGTCGGAAGCTGCCTCCGCAATGGTTAAGGCTATTTTTCCTGTATTATCATCGGCATTTTCTGGAGTCGCGATGTCGCTCTTTATTTCAGCGATTGATTGTAAAGGGAAGTTGACTTGGTAGTAATCTGACATTAAACCTCAGTTGCTCGATTCTTGTTACAGTTTTTTACAATTATCTCAGAAGAGTTGAGAAGGTAGGGATGGGTTGAATATGCTGAACATATAAATTGACAGGATATCTTGTCAAACCCGTCCGTACAGAACTTAGGGGAAGTTCAGGCGAATGGTTGATGAATCATAGTTTAAAGTTGAGGGTTTTTCATTTTAGAGCCATCATAAATTTTTTCCTTTTTGAACGCCAACTTGAAGGCATAAGGTTATGAAGATTTCTTCGGTGTAAACAGCAATTGAATTGCAACTGTGAGAACAAGTTTTTTTGCATACTAACAAAAAACAGGTGTTTATGCGATTTGTGATACTAGCTGTTGAGATTTCGACTTTTGAAGGAACCAATTGCGAGTTGCGATCACTCTTGGATGAATCAAATAGGGAGTTTCAAGCAGGAATTTGAGAGTGTAATCGCTTGTCTTCCACACAGCTTGATAGAGATTTTGGCGACTTAGTTGTCGCAAAGCTTGCAATTCCGGCGTATCGCCGCGTCCTGGTTCCAAGCTGTCTGCTAAAAATACGATACAGCTGAGCAGACTCATCCCCGGTCTACCTAAAGTGTGATTGGCGATCGCTTGTAACACTTCTTCATTCTCTACGCCAAAAAGATCTCGAGCAACAATCGCACTCACCCCTGCATGTAACAAATGAGGATTGGTTTCCATCACCTCATCTATTTCCAACCCTTCAGTTCGTGCCATCTGCAAGAGTTTTTGTGGTGGAAAATATTTTGCCAAATCGTGCATCAAACCAGCAACGGCTGCATTGACTCGATCTAGGTTGTGATGAACAGCCAGATCCACCGCCATTTGCTCAACCCCGATGATGTGGTTAACCCTAGAGGCTGGAACATTCTCTGCTAACCAAGCTAAGACTTGTTCGCGCATATTTTAGAGTAAGACTTTCTTTATTCATTCTACTGTAAGCATTCAGTACTTCAGCTAGTAGCGTTCACTTATGAAGCAAATTGTATAGATATTTAACAGAATTTAGTAGCACTTTGCCTTTCTTCTAGCGGCTACCCCTGCAAATTCTCTATCTATTCAACAAACTTTTGTTAAGTAAAATGGTACAAATAAACATGCGGAGGTGGAAATTGTCATTTCTCACTCTCCTTAAACAAAAAATCTATGTCCCATAGCTGACGGCTAAATACTAAGAATTAGATATTGACTGATATAAACTGTCAAGCTGCGCTTGTGCATTCAGAGGAACTGCAGTGAAATGAATGCAGAAACTTCTTGTGTTTGGCAGTTTTTTCCAGACTTTAGCGTAGATATCTTCTCTAACTTCTGTAGAATCTTGATGTGTGATATTAAGTTTGATATTGGTCAACTCCAATGGTAGACTATCCTCTTCCAGACTATCAGCAAGAATCTCAGCACCCTTAGTTGACAGCTTGACTAAACGGCCTCTAAAAATGGTGTTGTTTAGATGTTTTCCTTGTACAATTGTGTACTGTAGTGGAATCTGTTCAGGAACGGAAAAGAAAATCTCGTCTTCTTGTGGGAGAAAAAGATTGTAGAATCCCCCAATTCCATTGACTTCATAAATGCTTATTGGCTGTGGAAATCCTTTCGGTTGTACTTGCTTTTGCGCTTCGATGCTCACAATTGATCCTACCTCTTTGAAAGTTGGTTCTGAAATCAGAATTTGACCACCACGCGTGTAAGACTCAATGCGATAAGTCAAGTTTACTTGAGAGCCAACGATTCCGTACTTAGTCCGCTTTTCCGAACCGATATTTCCCACCACCACAACGCCTGTATTGATGCCAATTCCCATTTCTAATCGCGGTAAGCCCAACTGTTTCATATATTCGTTAACCGCGCCCATCGCCAACTGCATCGCACACGCACAAGCAACAGCCCGAGTTGCATCGTTTTCTCTGGCGAGCGGTGCACCAAACAGGACAAGCATTCCATCACCCATAAACTCATCAATGGTGCCGTGGTATCTATTGATCGCTTCTACCATGTACTCCAGATAGAGGTTAAGGATGTTAATCACCTCTTCCGGTTGCAATCGTTCTGATAAAGCTGTAAATCCTCTTAAGTCAGAAGTCAGAATCGTGATTTGACGCCGTTCGCCACCAAGTTGCAATGCTTCGGGGCTTTCCAGTAAGTTGGCGACAACATTATCGCTGATGTACCGTCCAAAGACGTGGCGAATCAGTTTGTTCCTTTGATCGAGATCGGTGTTAGCATCTGCTAAATCAGCTGTACGTTCCTTGACACGTTGTTCTAACTCCTTTGCTGTTTGACCTAATTTCCCAATTACCAAGCTTAATCCTGACACTGCCAAGACGGATATTCCCCCCAAAGTGAAGAAGGTTCCTCGGAGATTCTCGTCCCTTTTGCCAACAAAGTTGTCTAATGATTGATTGATTTCCCAGACGCCTGCGACATCGTTCACTTCCCAATCTTTCTTCGGGCTACTAGGATCTGTGTTGTGACAAGCGACACAACTGGGCTTCATAATGTTGGCTTCACCGTATCGCAAGGAGGTATGTCCATCAAGCTTCTCCATTCTTTGAAATTTTTGCTGAGGATTTCGTCTCAAGTATTTGAGTGCTTCTCGTTCAAAGTTGTCTTTAGGACCTCCCTGCCCTTTCGCTTTTCGTGAAGGAAAAGGATAATCACTATACAATCGCACCATCATCTGCTCATTGTTTTGACTGATACCGTTTGCCAGTTCGATCGCAAAAGTTGAAGGGACGGGAACTGCGCCGATATGACTGAGATAATCACTGGTAACTTCAACCTTATCTGTTTTGAGTCGATCCACAGCTGCGCTGCTGTATAGGTCAATTGCATGATTTAATGATTGGGCATACGATTGTGCATTTTCAAAGGCTTGCGACTCAATCAGGCTGGACGAAAGACGAGACATATTTGATAACGCTACGCCGAGGGCAACACAAAACATCAGCGTCAACACAAGAATCGTCTGCTTGAGGAGTAGGCGTTGAAACCAGTTCCATGCTTGAGAAATTAACTGGGGCATAATGTATTACTTCGACCCAAAATTGTGCTTGTGGGCGTTACTGAATCATGGGATCATTTTGCTCAATTCAGAACCGATTATCGCAGCTTTCAGCCACCAATTGTGCCACGCCGTACTCGTGAAGGCTTGATTGGGAAAAAGGGAATCTTTACCTACAGGGATTGCTTGGTGATAGTGCGTTTGTGAGTGCGTTAATCTTTTTTACAGGGAGTAAAGTTTATTTGTATTTTAAGATATGGATATTGAAAAAGCACTGGCATTTACGGATGCGTTAGTTTTTGCCAAGTTAGGAGTGCATTTAAGTGACCTCCAGCAAGCTATGCTAAGGGAGTCTTGGTCTTGGCAGCGCCAAAGTTATGACCAAATTGCTGATTCCTACGGCTATTCTCCAACTTACTTAAAGCATGATATTGGGCCTAAGTTGTGGAAACTCCTTTCAGAAGTCTTAAGGGAAAAAGTTAATAAAACGAATTTTCGAGCGGCTATCGAGCGACGCTTTCTGATTGAGGGAACTCCCCCGCAAGAGCAAATTGAACCACCATCCGTTTTATCTCAAGAACAAACCAGAATAGAAAAGCCATCTCAAGTCCCTAACATTATAGAGAATGAAGTGGTCACTATCCCACGTCAGGATTGGGGAGAAGTGCATGATATCAGCTTTTTCCACGGTCGTCAACAAGAACTAGCTTCTTTGCAGGAGTGGATTTTGGTGGAACGCTGTCGATTAGTTGCACTGTTGGGTTTGGGTGGCATGGGGAAAACTTCCCTGTCTGTCAAGCTGGCGCAAGAATTAAAAAGTCAATTTGAGGTGGTGATTTGGCGAAGTCTCCGCAATGCACCACCTGTCCAAGAAATTTTAACTCAGTTGCTCCAATTCCTATCTAACCAACAAGAAATTGATTTTCCAAAAACCGTTGAGGGGAAAATTTCACGTTTGCTGGATTATTTGCGATCGCAGCGCTGTTTGATCGTCTTCGATAATTTTGAGACAATCTTACTTGGTGGTGATACACCCGATTTAACTGGGAACTATTGTGAGGGCTATGAGGGCTACGGTGAGTTCCTAGAACAAGTAGGAGAAACTATACATCAAAGCTGCGTGATATTAACGAGTCGAGAGCAACCTCAAGAGATTCGTCTTTTGGAAGGAAACTCACTACCTGTCCGTTCTTTACAACTTGGTGGGTTAAAGAAAACAGAAGGACAGGAACTTTTGAGATTGAAGGGTGATTTCCAAGCAACGGACGCTGAATGGAGCCAACTCATCGATTACTATTCTGGGAATCCCTTGGCATTGAAAATTATCTCAACGACGATTCAACATTTATTTGATGGTAGTATTTCTGATTTTTTACAGCAAGATGCCTTTGTTTTTGGTAATATTCGCCATTTGATCGAGCAACAGCTTCAACGGATATCAGAATCTGAAAAGACAGTTATTTATTGGCTAGCAATTTATCGCGTTCCAGCTTCATTTTCCGACTTGCGAGCCGATATCTTTCCCCCAATATCTCCGCAAAAACTGATCGAAGTTCTGGAATCTTTGGAACAGCGTTGTTTGATTGAAAAGAGTGCAGCACAGTTTTCACTTCAACCTGTGGTGATGGAATATCTGACGACTCAATTTGTTGAAGAAATTTCTCAAGAAGTCCAGATGGGTTTAGCTCCGAAATCACAGAAAAATCCACTTTTCAAAAGCCATGTACTGCTGAAGGCACAGGCAAAAGACTACGTGCGAGAAACTCAAGTTCGCTTTATACTCAAACCAGTATGCGATCACTTACTGACAGATTTAGTCGGTAAATCCACGCTTAAAGACGTACTAACTCAAATGTTACAAAGCCTACGAGGTAAAACGCCACTTGAAATTGGCTACGCAGGCGGTAACATACTAAATCTCCTTTGTCAACAACAAAGATGTCTGAGTGACTATGACTTTTCCGACCTCACGATTTGGCAGGCTTATTTACCGCAGGTGAATTTACATGATCTCAATTTCGCTGGCGCTGACTTATCAAAATCGGTTTTTGCGGAGACGTTAGGTATAATTTGGTGCGTGGCATTTAGCCCAGATGGAAAGCTATTAGCAACAGGTGATGCAGAAGGTGGACTTCGCCTTTGGCAAGTCGCGAACGGTCAACTGCTGTTGAATTTTGAAGGTCATGTTGGTTGGGTTTGGTCGGTGGCGTTTCATCCAGATGGTCAGACTTTGGCAAGTTGCAGTAGCGATAAAACAATCCGCTTGTGGGATGTCAGTACGGGAGAATGTCTGAAAACACTTCAAGGACATACAAGTTCGATTTGGTCAGTGGCGTTTAGTCCGGATGGTCAAAGAATTGCCAGTGGTGGCGACGAACCAACGGTGAGACTTTGGGATATCAGTACTGGAGAATGTCGCCATTTGGCAGGTCACACTGGTCGTATTTTTACAGTTGCATTTAGTGAGAACCAAAGCATGACAGGCGGCGAACAGATCTTGGCAAGTGGTAGTGAAGACCGCACTCTCAGACTTTGGGATGTGGACACGGGAGAATGTCGTGCTGTTTGCGACAGTCATACAGATCGGATTTGGTCTGTTGCTTTTAGTTCAGATGGAGTCACCCTTGCAAGTGGTAGTGCAGATCGAACCATCAGATTGTGGTCCGTCACTAGCGGAGAATGCCTGAAAATCTTGCAGTTGCATAACGATGCGGTACGGTCTGTAGCATTTAGTCCCAATGCTGAAAAGCTAGTCAGTGCCAGTGGTGACCGGACTGTGAGAGTTTGGGATGTTAGCACAGGAAAATGCCAGAATATTTTGCTAGGGCATACAAATGCGGTCTTTTCCGTTGCTGTAAATGCCGATGGTCAAATTGCGAGTGGCAGTACTGACCAAACTGTCAAATTCTGGAATCTTGAAACAGGTCAGTGTCTTAAAACCTTGAAGGGTTATACAAATTCCGTCTTTTCCGTTGCCTTTAATCCCGATGGTCGTAAGATTGCTAGTGGTAGTACCGATCAAAATGTGAGACTTTGGGACATCAGTACAGGTGAGTATCAAAATCTAACAGGACATCAAGATTGGGTTAGTTCGGTGACATTTCATCCTGATGGACATTTAGTTGCAAGTAGTAGCGTCGATCAAACTATCCGCTTGTGGTCGGTTAGTACCGGACTTTGCCTCAACATCTTACAAGGTCACACAGATTGGGTTTTGTCTGTTGCTTTCAGCCCAACTGGTGAAATTCTAGCAAGTGGCAGTGACGATCGCACGATTCGCTTATGGTCTGTCAGTACTGGGCAATGCCTCAACACATTCAATGGTCACTCTAATTGGATTTGGTGTGTCACCTTTAGCTCACAAGGTCATACACTTGCTAGCAGCAGTGAAGACCAAACGATCCGCTTATGGTCAGTCAGTACTGGGGAATGCCTCCACATCTTAGACGCCCATAGCAGTCGGGTGCAATCCATCGCTTTTAGTCCAGATGGTCAAACTCTAAGCAGTGGCAGTGGCGATGGAACGGTACGCTTATGGTCAGTGAGTACAGGTGAATGCCTCAACATTCTTCAAGGACATGGCAATAATGTTTGGTCGGTAGCGTTTAGTAGTGATGGGAGTATTTTGGCAAGTGCCAGTTTAGACCAAACTGTGAGAATTTGGGACATCTCTACTGGGACTTGTCTCAAAACGTTATCTGTGTTTGCACATTCTGTGCGATCAGCGATCGCCTTTAGCCCCGCATTCACAAAAGCAACACATCACACCCTTGCCAGTGGGAGCCAAGATGGCACTATTCTCATTTGGGATGTGGAAATGGGTCAATGTCTGACAACTTTGAGTCCTGATAAACCTTACAAAGGTACTAATATTACAGGTGTTACTGGCATAACAGCAGCTCAAAAAGCCGCCCTCAAAGCTTTAGGGGCAATTGAAAAATAGAAACGCAAACACGTAGGGGCCAGGAAAGTTGTTCGCCCTGATGATATTGCCTATTTCGACTATTGGTCAGAAGATATTTCTTATACCTCAAAGGGATTCAACAACTCTAGGCCCTCAATCCATTGAAAGTCTTCAATGTTTCGCGTGACCAGCTTGAGATTATACGTCAATGCAGTTGCCGCAATAATGGCATCCCCTAAGCTTATGCGTCGTATCTGTCGCAACGCGACGGCTTTATCCAGTACTGGTTGCGAAATAGGGATAAGCAGCGATACGGAGAAAAATTCTTCAAGAAACTGTTTTTCTATTTCGGTCAGACGATAATATCCCAATGTTTCTACATAGCTCAAAGCTGAAACAGCAGGCTCGTGTTCTGCAATAAACTCCCGTAATCCGCCATTCCCAGGTTGAGCCGCATAAATGATAATATTACTGTCCAAAAGCATTATTCATCACGACCTGGAAGTTCCCGATCTTGTCGCAAATCCCGCTGCCAAGCTACCGGATCAATTCCTGCAAAAGCTTGTGCTTGTGCTAGCTTCTCCAACACTGCGGCCATCTGTTGGCCACGCCCTTTCATCTCAGAAATAGGCTCTCCTTCTAGTAGCCTACCTCTACGACTAGCAAGTTCTTTTTCTATTTCATCTTCATCTAATAAAGGTTTACCCGAAGCAACAATCCTTGCGCGAATTCGTCCCAAACGTTCACCTAATGGGATTTTATTTGCAGCGTTTTTTAAATGAATCAATTCAACAAAATCTAAAACTTCCTCCTGTTTATCTTTTGGAAGTGACCGCCACTTGGCTAATAACTTTTGTTCTGGACTCATATTAGTTTGACCTGTTTTAGTATAAAATACTCAAATAACCGCTCAGACCGACAAAAGGAGAAAAGTGCTGTTGGGAGTGTTTTCGCACTCTGGGTAGGAACTTTGAGGTTAGCTTGAACTCAAGAGCGAGTGCTGGCGCTTAATGAAATATTACTCGATTCCCTACTCCGTTGTCCTCACCCGTCATTTTCAGTTTGCTCGAGTACTAACCGATACAAACCCAAGTTGCGGGTTATCAAGTTCAGACACATCACTTGGGGAGTGATCGCCCTGTAACAAAGTGGCCGATCCACTAGACGGCGCATCTGTGCCTTAAGCTTGATTCCGTCTTTAATTGCTGAAATGATTAAAAGCGATCACTCAAATAAATAACTACTCCCTTCCTGCCAGAAGAATACCGATGTAAAAAACCGCCAAGACGAGGACATTTGCGTGCGGGGGTTCCCCCCGTTGAGCAATAAGTAGTTACGCAAAATTAATTATATATTTTTCTCCATAATTACGAAATATT
>CALMVQ010000015.1:0-12534 GCA_937873135.1 uncultured Scytonema sp.
CGCCAGCGTTCATCCTGAGCCAGGATCAAACTCTCCGTTTTGATACTGCTGTAAATACGTTTTCTACAACGTATTCACCTTTTTGATTCCAAATATTCAAACGCACTATGGCGTCTTTCTTATTCCGGATTCGTCTATAATATCCACTTAGACTCAAGAGCAAAGCCCTTGACTAAATTTCTTTTGACGAGGATTGGTTTCTTCTTTAAGCTTTCAAACTATTGATTTTTCTAGGTTCGGGCGTCAATCTGTATTTGACACTCTATTGAAGATAACAATAGAAAACAAACTTGTCAAGGGGTTTTTGTTTTTTTTTGGGAAAATGGCGGAAATATGGGAAATCGTTTTCAAGCAAGCGTTCAAGGTTCATTTGCTCGCTGAGTTTTCTCTGGCTGGTAGCTAGATAACGAAATCTATATAGATGAAAAAGGTGCCAAGCCAAATAATAGGCGACTGAATCTCAACAAGATTCACTTTTAGACTGCATTCTGGCGATCGTAATATAACGCGTGACATATATATGTATATATCTCAGGATTGGTGTGATGTCAGTTTTCCGTCCCAGAAAATTTTGATATATTGTATTGTGTGTTGACTACCAATGCTCCAAAGTTGGTTTGTAGTGAACGTTGATATAGAAAGTTTTCATGCTTCGATTTGATCCCCAAAATTCATGTGATAATTAATACAATAGTTCTCAGCCTTTTCAGTCGATAGGGGGATGGAGCTAAGGTCATAAGTATTTAATCTTGAAATCAGATACATTTAAAAAGCAAACTTATTCTCTGACAAAATGATCACGCTCAAAAAATAGTGATTTTATTTACTTGGGGTTCCAATAAGGGAGTTTGTTATGGCTAGTGCTGAACAATTGCAGGCATGGCATCAACAGGCACAGAAATTACATGCAGATAGTGTGTGGGTTACAACTACTGCTGAGGTTCATCCCAAGTTATCTATATTTACTGCTGACTTAATGACAGTGTTGCTATGTAAGTATTGGCGTTACGACGATAGGAATCCCCACAATCCCAATAGCGATCGCCTGATATTTTTAAAAGGACACGTATCACCGCTACTGCACGCCATAGATAAAGTAGCAGGATTTATCTCAGATGAATTAATGTCATTACGCCAGTCGGGCAGTCGTTTGCAAGAGCATCCTGTTCCGGTACTAACGTGAGTAGTTGTGGCAATAAGCTCACTTGCTCATCGATGACCGCTCGCTGTTGGTATAGCTTCAGCAAGTGAATACTGATTTGTCAATTAGGAGGTTTAATAAATGATACTTGCCAAAAACCAAAGCAAAGTTCGTTATGCAGTAGTGGGACTGGGTTGGATTGCCCAGGAAGACGTTCTACCGGCCTTTGCTCAGGCTGAAAATTCTCAATTAGTTGCCTTGATTTCTGGAGATCAAATCAAGCGTGAGGAACTTGGTAAACAGTATGAGGTGAAGACATACACTTACCAAGAGTATGACCATTGTCTCAAAAGTGGCAAAGTTGATGCAGTTTATATTGCTTTACCTAACCATTTACACCGTGAATATACTGTAAGAGCAGCCGATGCAGGTGTACATGTACTGTGTGAGAAGCCAATGGCAGTCACCGAACAAGAGTGTGAGGAGATGACTCAGGCTTGCCTTAAGAACAAAGTAAAATTGATGATTGCTTACCGCCTGCACTTTGACAAAGCAAACATGATGGCGGTTGAGATTATAAAGTCTGGCAAAATAGGCACTCCCCGCATTTTTAATTCTGTCTTTACTCAACAAGTTGTTGAAGGTAACGTGCGGGTAGAGCCAATCACAACAGGTGGTGGTACTGTTTACGATATGGGTGTGTACTGTATTAATGCAGCTCGTTATCTGTTTCAAGACGAACCAACTGAAGTTTTTGCCTTTAGCGCTAGCAATGGGGAGAAGCGTTTCGAGGAAATTGACGAAATGACTAGTGCTATTCTGCGTTTTCCCGGAAATAGATTAGCAACATTTACTTCTAGCTTTGGTACTGCACCCGTATCTACTTTTCAAGTGGTAGGGACAAAAGGTGACGTAAGAATGGATTCAGCATACTCATATCTAGACGATATCGAGCTACAACAGACTGTTGAAAGTGACACACAAAAACAAACCTTTTCCGCAGGTGATCAGTTTGCCGCAGAAATCATCTACTTTTCAGACTGTTTGCTTAATGATAAAGATCCAGAACCATCTGGAGAAGAAGGGTTAGCAGATGTTAGGATTGTCCGTGCTATCAATCAGTCAGCGCAGACGGGTAAGCCCGTGCAATTAGGAGATTTTAAGCGACAGAACAGACCCACATTGCAGCAAGTTATTCAAATTCCGGCAAGCGAACAGCCAAAATTGATTCATGCCGCAGATCCATCGGGTAAATCATAATTACTGCCGAACCATCCCCTAAAGAAAACCTAATTTGATAAACCGCCCAAGGCGCTACCCTTGTCTTGGCAGTTTATTTAATCAGTATTCTTCTGACGGAGTAACACTCAACAAATAACAACTATGGAAATAAGAAGCCCTGCTTTTTTCATTGGCAACACCATCCCCTTTAAATACACGTGCGATGGTGATAACATTTCTCCCCCCTTACAGTGGGAATCACCCCCTCAAGGAACAAATAGCTTTGCCTTAATTTTGGATGATCCTGATGCACCAGATGGTACGTTTACACATTGGGTTGTATACAACTTACCTGCCGATACCCGCGAATTACAAGAAGGAGTTGCCAAGCATCCTAAACTGCACAAAGGAATTATGCAGGGAAAAAATAGTTTTGGTGATGTGGGTTTTGGCGGTCCTTGTCCACCTAAAAAGGATGGTGCCCATCGCTACTTTTTCAAAATTTTGGCGTTAGATCAATTGCTAGATTTGCCACCAGGAGCAAGCAAAGAACAGGTTATGGCAGCGATGGAAGGACATGTATTGGATGCAGCAGAAGTGATGGGGCGTTACGCGAGGGAGTTTCCAGATGCTTAACGGCTCCATTTTAGCCATGTGGAGGAGAGTTTCTTCACCAAAGGAGTCATCAAAAATTTAAGACTGTAAGCATCAGCAGCTTTGCGGATAACTTCGGCTTGAGTAGGATAAGGATGAATTGTCTTGGCGATCGCTCTCAATCCCAAATTATTTGCGATCGCTAAGGTAATTTCGCTAATCATCTCTCCTGCATGACGAGCCACAATCGTGGCTCCCAAAATTTTATCAGTACCTTTTTTTACATATATTTTGGCAAATCCTTCTGCTTCACCATCAATAATCGCTCTGTCTATATCTTGGAGGGCAACGCAGAAGGTATCAATGGCAATTCCACGTTTCTGAGCATCTTCTGGGTACATACCAACATGAGCCACCTCGGGATCGGTATAAGTACACCAAGGCATGATCAGGGAACTTAGCTTCTTACGTCCCAGCCCCAGAATAGAAAACAAGGCATTTTGGATCACAATCCGTGCGGCTGCTTCTGCAGCGTGAGTAAATTGCCACTTCATACAAATATCACCTACAGCATAAATACGAGGACTCGTTGTCTGTAAGTAATCATTAATAATAACTCCAAGCGTTTGATCGTACTTCACCCCTACGGCTTCAAGGTTCAAACCTTCTACATTAGGCGATCGCCCTGCCGCCACTAAAATTTCATCTACATTAAGTGTGTTTTCCTCTCCATTTACCTCGTAGTAAATAACTTTTTCAGCATCTTGGCGCTCAATACGTTTGATTTGAGATTCTAAAAGTAGCTGAATGCCTTCACTTACCAATGATTTGTGTACGATCTTAGCTGCGTCAGCGTCGTCTCGATTCAGTATTCGGGAACCTTTGTGTAACAAAAAGACTTGCGCTCCCAAACGCTGAAAACTCTGTGCCAGTTCACAACCAATATAACCTCCACCAATTACACCAAGTCGCTGCGGACATTGAGTTAAAGAGAAGATAGTCTCATTAGTGAGATATCCCGTCTCCTCCAAACCTTCTATTTGCAATTGAGTGGGACGTGTACCTGTGGCGATCGCTGCCTTTTTAAAGCGCAAAGTGAGTCCAGCTACTTCTACGCTATTAGGGCTAGAGAATTGCGCCTCACCAAAAAACACGTCCACGCCAAATTCCTGCTGAAAACGTTGAGCCGAATCATTGGGGCTTATTTCTGCACGTATCTGCCGCAACCGTTCCATCACTGCTTGAAAATCGATGTTGAGCCGACGAGAAGCATCAACGCCAAATTTGCCAGCAGATTGAATGTCTGCAACGGCTCGCGCTGAGCGAATCAGAGTCTTCGACGGTACACACCCCACGTTTGTGCAATCGCCACCCATGAGGTGCTTTTCCACCAAAGCAACTCTTGCACCCAACATTGCTGCACCTGCCGCAGTTACCAATCCCGCAGTCCCTGCACCAATAACCACAAGATTGTAACAAGATGCGGGTTCAGGATTAACCCAACTTGGAGGATGGAGATTATCGATCAATTGCTGGTTGTACCGATCCATTGGAGGAACGGTTATTGGTTTGATGACTGGTTTGGTCATAACTAGCCGTATTTATCGGACAACAACTTACATTCTAAAGCCAAAGAGTCAAGTATCAATTTAGTTAAACCCTCACTTGGGAGTCAGAATTTCGATAAAAATACACAATAGTTATTACGTGCATATTTTTAATGAATTGTCATCTGATAATAGATGCAATTTTGTAACTGTTTAGGAAGAAAAGATATTAAAGGATTATAATTTTTTGTAAAATAAATGGAATTTTCCCAACTTTAGATAGACAGAGATTTCAAAGGTTCAGACTTAAAGTTATAATCAAGCACTCACATATTCAGTTGGTCTCCAAACTTTCTTTTATGTAGAGTGATTCATTTGAAAAGTTAGTGAGCAAGAAGTCACTTCTATTTCAAATCTTACTTACGGGGAGGTTTTTATGCGGATTGCTCAGGTGGCTCCATTATGGGAAAGAGTACCACCACCAGGGTATGGCGGCTCAGAGTTAGTAGTGGGACTTCTAACTGATGAATTAGTTAGACGAGGACATGAAGTCACTCTATTTGCATCGGGAGATTCTATAAGCTTGGCGAAGCTGGAATCAGTTCATCCTAGAGCGCTTAGACTCGATCCAATGGTGAAAGAGTACGGTATTTATGAATTGTTAGAGCTGGGTACTGTGTATAACAAGGCAGAAGAGTTCGATATTATTCATTCCCATATAGGATGTGCATCGCTGCCATATGCAAATCTAGTGAAAACACCCACAGTTCATACATTGCATGGTACATTTTCTCTAGAAAACGAAAAGCTATTTAAGTTTGCGAAGCATCTGCCTTATGTCAGTATTTCCGATGCACAAAGGGAACCGAGATTGGATTTAAACTGTGTGGCAACAGTTTATAACGGCATTGATGTCGGTAGTTATAATTTTTATGCCAAACCTGACGAACCTCCATATCTAGCGTTTCTGGGTCGAATTTCTCCTGAAAAAGGAGCGCACTTGGCGATCGCCATTGCTAAACAAGCAGGCTGGCGCTTGAAAATGGCAGGTAAGGTTGATGCTGTTGATGTAGAATACTACGAAAAGGAAGTTAAACCTCTCATTGACGGTAAGCAAATTGAATTCTTGGGTGAAGCAAACCACGAGCAAAAAAATATATTGATGGGTGGTGCAGTCGCAACTTTATTCCCTATTACTTGGCGAGAACCATTTGGGTTGGTAATGGTTGAATCAATGGCGGCAGGGACACCAGTCATTGCTATGGCACTGGGATCGACAAAAGAGGTAATCTCTCATGGGAAGACGGGTTTCCTCTGCAACAATGTAGAAGAGTGCGTTGATGCTGTTCGCAATGTGACTGAACTAGATCGTTATGCTTGTCGGGAGTATGTCGAGAAACGTTTCAGCGTTCAGCAGATGACTGATGGTTATGAAGAAGTTTATCGCAAGATTATGGCAGATAAATTTGCTCGGACTAACGGACATTTCAAGGGTACGGTTAATGTAAAATAGTTTCTCTGTTCGCCTTATCCGTGTCATTGAGAAAGAACGAATGTTAGGATAATGCGGAATTATATAGCGGCGGTGAGGTAGAGAAAGTGAGAATAGGATAGTGGAAGAAACGGGGACACTTGGGAAGAAAGTGTCCTCGTTTGTCCATGTCAATTTTACAAATAAAGGCAAAGGCTTGATAGCAGCGATAAGTCACTGAAAGAAGTTTCAATATAGCACCAATAGATCAACAAACATAGAATTAGATAATCGCACGCGAGACGAAAGTCGTGTGCGATTAAAAACTGAAGCAGGAAGATGAATAAGCCTATAGGAATAATGCAATGGAAACGAGATAACTTTTATTTATACAGATTGGTGGAACCATTGACTACTTTTCTGTGAGAATACACTCCTACGACGGTAGCACTCACAAAATTTTCTAGTTAGGGTTTTATTGAAAATCTAAAATTTAAAATCGTATTATGAACGTACTCGTATTGAATGTAGGTAGTGCTTCTCTTAAGTTTGAAGTGATCACTGCTACGGAAAACCCAACTCTAGACCAACTGCAAAAACAGGTAAAAGGTAGTATTGAGGGAATTGGAAGTGATGCTATCCTATCTCAATTGAAGGGTCAGGAGGTGATCCAGCAACAGAAAATAACCGCGAAAGATTATGAACAGGCGACACAGGAGGCTCTTAAATGGCTTGGCGATCGCAACCAAAGCGAATCAGCAGCCAAGTTTGACATTATTGGTCATCGAGTTGTTCATGGTGCAGATAGTTTCACTAGTGCAACACTCATTGATGAACAGGTTATTGCGGATATTGAAGCATTAGAAGAACTTGCGCCACTGCACAATGCGCCAGCAGTTAGTGCAATTCGGGCTACCCGCAATGTGCTTGGTTCTGATATTCCTATGGTCGCAGTCTTCGATACAGTCTTCCATCACGATCTTCCAGAACATGCCAAGCTCTATGCGATTCCGAAAGAACTGTCCGAACGCCACAGAATTCGTCGATATGGCTTTCACGGCATCTCACATCAATATATGTTGATGCGCTACGCACAAATGACCGCTCGTGCTAGCGAAGAAATTAATGTTATTACGATGCATTTAGAAAGTGGCTGTTCTGCAACAGCAATTAAGGCTGGTAAGTCAATTGACACATCGATGGGTTTTACACCACTTGAAGGGTTAGTGATGGGCTTTCGATCTGGTGATATTGATCCGGCGATCATCGGGTATCTTGCTCGCATTGAAGGTATCGAAGTTGCTGAAATTGAGAAATTACTCAACAAGAAGTCAGGGTTACTTGGTCTTTCTGGTGTGTCTCATGATACTAGAGAACTGATGAAGCAATTTGATCAATCAGCTCAGGTACGTTTGGCAATGGAGATTTTCTGTTATCGCCTCCGTAAGTACGTCGGTGCTTATTTAGCGGCATTAGGTGGAGCCGAGGCGATCATATTTGGTGGTGGTATTGGTGAAGATACCCCTTTTGTACGTGAACGAATTTGCGAAGGATTAAAATGGTGTGGTTTGACTTTAGACTTAGAACGCAATAAACAAGTGATCAATTGCTCTGGCAGGATCAGCAGTGATGATTCTTCGCTTCACGCTTATGTCATTCCTGTTGAGGAAGGATTAATGATTGCACAAGAGGCGATCCACTGTATTCATTCTCAAAAAACCCCAAAATAAAAGCACCAGCATAAAGCTGGGCTGAGTGACAATCGTCAAACTAAAGTCGATTGATTCACAATATACTGTCTTCTAAATCAAACTCTCTGCCAAATTGCCAAACGAACGTCATATCAATGACACATTGTTGAAAAAAGAATAAGGCAAAATGACTATACTCAATCTCGCGTAAAAAACCCAAATGAGTAAGTTTGCTAAATTCGCAGCACTTTGTTTAACTTGTGGTGTAGCATTTGCTGTGCCTGTTGCTAGCGTTCAGGCACAAACACCTTCCACTGGAACTACGCCTACAACAACTGCACCTTCCACTGGATCTACACCTTCCACCACAACTGCACCTTCAACAACAGCCAAGCCCAAACCTTCTACTCGTAAGCGTACAAACAGTAGATCTAAAAAACCCAGCAGTACCAACACAACAACACCTAATAGCTCTACCCCGACAACCACGCCAGTCCCAAAAAGCGAAAAGTAAAATAAAGCTTTACGTCTCCTCCCCGTTTCTGGGGAGGGATAGGGAGGCCAGTGCGTCTTTGGGGCTTCCCCCCATTATAGCATTTGTAGCATAGTAGAGTACATTGTGTGGGAGAATTCTAAGTGATTATCCGGACTTTAGTTATCATATCATGTCCGGTAAATTAACCTTAGTTCCGTCTGAAACCCACCCCGCCCCTCGCTGTGCTTGGTCTCTCTTCCATGCTTGCGAGGAGGGGTTCTTTTATTATAGATGATTTTACGGAAATTATATCATACATTGGTGACGGATATTCGTGTTAATGGAGCCATCTAGCTCTTTCACTAACAATTATTTTACCGTTCTTAGTAACAGTTAGCCGCTCAGGCGTAAGAGTATAACGGTAAATATTAGGAGAAATCTCATTGAGAGCAACAAATGTTTTACGCTTAGATGTTTGAAGAAGAGGAATTGTAATTTCACCACTACCATCCTTAGCTTTGCCAACGTAAATATGGGGAAGATCGCCACCGCAAATATAGACATCATAACGGTTAGTTTCGGCATGAACAAATTCACTGGGATTTCCTTGCGGACATCCGTTTTCTCGAATAGACCTTGCTGCTGCTGGTGTGACGCTCAAAGAAATGAAAGGCAAAGCTACCAAGGGTAAGCTTGCCAAGAGTAAAATCTTACGTATCATGTTCTTTCTCCTGTATATATTTGAAGATAGATTTATTTGGAAATAGTCATTGCTATTTAAGTTGTGAAATAATCAATGTTGCTAAATGCTAACCGAAGCTTGGAAAAAGTTAGGTATTAGCAACAATCATATTTTTATTTACAAGTTATCTAGGACTGCTATCGTTATTCGCTATAAATAACAAATAACAATAAACGTGCTTTAGCTTAGTCCTCATTAACTAACGCTTCCCAAGTAGCGAAATCAACAATTCCAGTCAAATGCAAATTATGACTGCCTTGGAAGTCTTTGACAGCATTTTCGGTTTCTGGCCCAAAAATGCCATCAACTTTAATTTGAAGACCATGGAAGTTATTGAAAAGTAGTTGTAAAATTGTGACAGCCTGACCTTGAGCGTTGATACGCAGTGTAGGCATATTTTGGTTAGCTAGAAGTTGCTGTGACATGAGTTTTCAATCCTTTAAAAAGTTTAAGTTGAGTAATACCAGTTCTATATTAAAGTAGCTACAAATAAGATGTCCCCAACTCCCCGTAAAAAGGGGAGGCAAAAAGCGGTGTGGATATTCCTCCCGCTTTATTGCCGTGGGATAAGAAAGACTGTTTAGCGCAGCTTCATTAATAAACGGTATAAGGTGGAACAAGAGGTTATTTCTTGTTTGTACCTAGATCTACTCGTTGAAAGTTGCTTTTTCCTGAAAAGTAGATGAGAAAGTTCGTGAAATTCATTATGCCTTCGTTAAAATTCTTAGTAGGTGCTTTTGTACACCCATCAAGGGCATTGATTTTGACGCTCCGCCTCGATCTGTTAACATTTTCAATGCATAAAAGCTTTGTTTACCACCATGCCAACATCTACAATTGAGGTCAAGGATGCAGAAGCGATTCAAGCAGCACAAGAAAGGGTTGCTGTATACGATCGCTCTCAGTGGGGACGCATCAAAGTTTCTGATGGCGATCGCCTCCGCTTCTTGCACAACCAAAGCACTAATGATATTCAGCTACTTAAACCAGGACAAGGTTGTGATACAGTAATGGTGACATCCACGGCTCGCACGATTGATTTGGTGAGTGTATACGTCCGTGAAGATGACGTGCTGCTGCTAGTTTCTCCTAATCGTCGCGAGTTCTTAATGCAATGGCTGGATCGCTATATTTTTTATGCCGATCAGGTGCAATTAACAGATGTAACTGATGAGACAGCGACTTTCAACCTGATCGGACCTGGAAGTGACGATGTCATGCAAAAATTGGGGGTTGAGGCAATTATCGCTCAACCCTACGGAACTCATATCTCCACACCGCTTGATCATTTAGGGGAGATGAATCCCGTTCTGATTGCTGTTGGTAGTGGCTTAGCTTCCCCTGGATATACCTTGATTCTGTCAGCTTTGGATAAAGAGAGAGTTTGGAACAAAATTGTTGAATTGGGTGCAGTTCCAATGAGCGATCGCGCTGCTGATATGTTGCGAATTTTACAAGGTCGTCCGGCTCCCGATCTTGAACTTACGGATGATTACAATCCGCTAGAAGCTGGCTTATTACAGACGATTTCTTTCAATAAAGGCTGCTATATCGGACAAGAAACCATTGCCCGGTTAAATACTTATAAAGGTGTAAAACAACATCTTTGGGGTGTCCGCCTGAGTGCTCCTGCCGAACCGGGATCAGTCGTTACAGTTGGAGATGAAAAAGTCGGTAAACTTACGAGTTACACACAAGTCAGCGACGGTTACTTTGGACTTGCCTACATTCGCACTAAAGCTGGTGGTGTTGGCTTAAAAGTCCGTGTAGGAGAAGTCGAGGGTGAAATAGTAGAAGTCCCGTTTGTTAGCTACGATCTTTAGAGGTTGGTAATGGGTGATGACGGATTAGGGATTGCTAATCATTCTTTCTTCCTATCACCCATCACCCATTAGAACAGTTTAGAAGTTGTAACCAATTCCTAGCACTATGCCGACATCGGTGTCATTTAGAAAAGCCGCATTGACAGAACCATTAGCTGTGAATCGGCGACCTAAAGGCACATCAATACCACCTGTTATTAATGCACCAACGTCTCCGTCGTTTCCAGTATCAATTGCTACACCTGCACCTATGTAAGGAGCAATTGGTGGAAATCCACCTGGAACATATGACCGTGGGGCAAAGTCAAAGGTAATCGGAACCAGGACGACTGGAGAGTCACTAATCACTGCAGACGGTCTGATTGAAAAGTTACGTGTTATCCCAAGCTTACTAATTACCGTAAAGTTGGTGTCGCTTAAAGCCGAATCACCAGTTATACCAAAGTTGGCAGCAACTCCAATGTAGCTTCTACCACCACGAGTCGCTCTACCAATAGAAGGACCTCCACCATTGCCACCCGCACTTGCATTGGTTCCTCCTTTCAACTGACTGATCTTAAAGTCAGGTGGTAGCAGGACTTTGTCAACGGCGTAAATTAACCCATTGCTGGCTTGGACATTCGCCTGGATAACTTTGGCATTATTTATCTTAATTGGTTGATTCTCTTTAGAAGGAACTTTAACCTTGATAGATGAACCTTCCAGCGTTTTTTGGTCTCCGTTTGCTAGTTGAGTGCTTGGAACTGCACCGGACAAAACATGATAACTTAAAATCTTAACCAGGTAGTCTTTATTTTCTGGTAGCTGTAATCGATCTACAGTGCCTTTTGGCAAAGCAGCAAAGGCCTGATCTGTGGGAGCGAAAACTGTAAATGGACCTTGTTGCTGAAGAGTATCTGTCAAACCTGCTGCCTTCAGTAAAGAAGTTAAGGTTGTAAAGGAATTACTAGACGCTGTTAAGGCAACAATATCATTACCAGTTGTACTACCTGTTTGAGTACCACTTTGAGATCTACCGACAACATATTGATTAGCCGCGACGTTGCTAGCAAGCGGTTGCAATTGTCCCTGCTTGACTAAAGCTTGAAATAGAAGTGCTGCCGCTTCTGCACGCGTAATAGCTGTTTGGGGATTCAGTGTTCTTACATCTGGATAATTGACAACTATATTAGTTTGTGTTGCTGCCGCCACGTTATTCAGGGCATAGTTCGGAATTCCTGAAGCATCTGTATAGTAGGTAGAGAGGGTATCTGGCGTCACACCACTAGCATTGAGATTCAGACCACTTGTTAAAGCGACAAGCGCCTGCACCTTAGGAATTTGCTGATTAGGCAGAAATAAATTCCCTGGATAGCCAGCCATAAATCCGGTTTCATAAGCTCTTTGAATAGCAGCCGCACCCCAGTAAGTAGAGGGAACATCTTTAAATCCACTAGGAGGTAACTGCCGAACTGAGTTTTGGTTACTGAAAGCTTTCTGAATCATTGCCGCAAATTGAGCGCGAGTCACAGGCTGATCCGGCTTATACGTGCCATCAGGAAAGCCGACTATCACATTTCTTTGGGCTAAGGCTTGAATAAACGGAAGCGCCCAGTAATCCTGTGAAACATCAGAAAAGTTAGTTGTTGAAGTTGAGGGTGCGGTGAGACTGGGAGATGAAGCTGGAGGTGTGGTGTCTGTGGGTGAAGTCGGGCTGGGAGATGAAGCTGGAGGCGTGACGTCTGTGGGTGAAGTCGGGGTAGGAGTTGAAGATGGAGGCGTGGCATCAGGAGGTAATCGAGAAGAAGAAGTTGTTGCTGAAGGAGTTGCAGAAGGAGTTAATCAAGAAG